>NZ_JBTVYK010000028.1:0-87498 GCF_054788135.1 Streptomyces sp. O3 | reverse complement strand
CGCACCGGCCGCGCCCGCCGCTGGGAAGCAGACCCCTCCGGCGGCCGCCGCCCCGGCGAAGCCCGCGGCCCAGGCCGCGCCCGCCGCGAAGCCCGCCCCCGCGCAGCCCGCCGCCAAGGCCGAGGCGCCCAAGGAGGCCCCCGCGGGCCCCGACTACGTCCCCCTGCGCGGCCCGTCCGCCGCCGTCGCGAAGAACATGAACGCGTCCCTGGAGGTGCCGACGGCCACGTCCGTCCGCGCGGTCCCGGTGAAGCTGCTGTTCGACAACCGCATCGTCATCAACAACCACCTCAAGCGCGCCCGCGGCGGGAAGATCTCCTTCACCCACCTCATCGGGTACGCGATGGTGCAGGCCATCAAGGCCATGCCGTCGATGAACTACTCCTACCAGGAGAAGGACGGCAAGCCCACCCTGGTCAAGCCGGAGCACGTCAACTTCGGTCTGGCGATCGACCTGGTGAAGGCCAACGGCGACCGCCAGCTCGTCGTCGCGGGCATCAAGAAGGCCGAGACCCTGAACTTCTTCGAGTTCTGGCAGGCCTACGAGGACATCGTCCGCCGCGCCCGCAACGGCAAGCTCGGCATGGACGACTTCACCGGCGTCACCTGCTCGCTGACCAACCCCGGCGGCCTCGGCACCGTCCACTCGGTGCCCCGCCTGATGCCCGGTCAGTCCGTCATCATGGGCGTCGGCTCGATGGACTACCCGGCCGAGTTCCAGGGCACCTCCCAGGACACCCTGAACAAGCTGGGCATCTCCAAGGTCATGACGCTCACGTCGACCTACGACCACCGCGTCATCCAGGGCGCCGCGTCCGGCGAGTTCCTGCGGATCGTCTCCAACCTCCTGCTCGGCGAGGACGGCTTCTACGACGAGATCTTCAAGTCGCTGCGCATCCCCTACGAGCCGGTCCGCTGGCTCAAGGACATCGACGCCAGCCACGACGACGACGTCACCAAGCCCGCCCGCGTCTTCGAGCTGATCCACTCCTACCGCCAGCGCGGCCACATCATGGCCGACACGGACCCGCTCGAGTACCGCCAGCGCAAGCACCCCGACCTGGACATCACCGAGCACGGGCTCACCCTGTGGGACCTGGAGCGCGAGTTCGCGGTCGGCGGTTTCGCGGGCAAGTCGATGATGAAGCTGCGCGACATCCTCGGCGTGCTGCGCGAGTCGTACTGCCGCACCACCGGCATCGAGTTCATGCACATCCAGGACCCCAGGCAGCGCAAGTGGCTGCAGGACCGGGTGGAGCGCACCACCAGCAAGCCGGAGCGCGAGGAGCAGCTGCGCATCCTGCGCCGCCTGAACGCCGCGGAAGCCTTCGAGACGTTCCTGCAGACCAAGTACGTCGGCCAGAAGCGCTTCTCGCTGGAGGGCGGCGAGTCCGTCATCCCGCTGCTCGACGCGGTCATCGACTCGGCGGCCGAGGCGCGCCTTGACGAGGTCGTCATCGGCATGGCCCACCGCGGCCGCCTGAACGTCCTGGCGAACATCGTCGGCAAGTCGTACGCCCAGATCTTCCGCGAGTTCGAGGGCAACCTCGACCCGAAGTCGATGCACGGCTCCGGCGACGTCAAGTACCACCTGGGCGCCGAAGGCACGTTCACCGGCCTGGACGGCGAGCAGATCAAGGTCTCGCTGGTCGCCAACCCCTCGCACCTGGAGGCGGTCGACCCGGTCCTGGAGGGCGTCACCCGCGCCAAGCAGGACATCGTCAACAAGGGCGGCACGGACTTCACGGTCCTGCCGGTCGCGCTGCACGGCGACGCGGCCTTCGCGGGCCAGGGCGTGGTGGCCGAGACGCTCAACATGTCGCAGCTGCGCGGCTACCGCACCGGCGGCACCGTCCATGTGGTGATCAACAACCAGGTCGGCTTCACCGCCGCCCCGGAGTCCTCGCGTTCGTCCATGTACGCCACCGACGTGGCCCGCATGATCGAGGCGCCGATCATCCATGTGAACGGCGACGACCCGGAGGCCTGCGTCCGCGTGGCACGGCTGGCCTTCGAGTTCCGCCAGGCGTTCAACAAGGACGTGGTGATCGACCTCATCTGCTACCGCCGCCGCGGTCACAACGAGGGCGACAACCCGCAGTTCACCAACCCGCAGATGTACGCGCTCGTCGACAAGAAGCGCTCGGTGCGCAAGCTCTACACCGAGTCGCTGATCGGCCGCGGCGACATCACCCTGGAAGAGGCCGAGCAGGCCCTGCAGGACTACCAGGGCCAGCTGGAGAAGGTCTTCACGGAGGTCCGTGAGGCCGCCACCCAGCCGGGCGAGCACGTGGCCGTCGACCCGCAGGCCGGTTTCCCCGAGGACGCGCCCACCGCGGTCTCCCAGGAAGTCGTCAAGCGGATCGCCGAGTCGCAGGTCAACATCCCCGACCGGATCAAGGTCCACCCGCGCCTGATGCCGCAGATGACGCGCCGCGCGTCGTCGGTGGAGGACGGCACGATCGACTGGGGCATGGGCGAGACCCTCGCCATCGGCTCGCTGCTGATGGAGGGCGTCCCGGTCCGGCTGTCCGGGCAGGACAGCCGCCGCGGCACCTTCGGCCAGCGGCACGCGGTCCTCGTCGACCAGGAGACCGGCGAGGACTACACCCCGCTGCAGTACCTGTCGGACGACCAGGCCCGCTACAACGTCTATGACTCGCTGCTCTCCGAGTACGCCTGCATGGGCTTCGAGTACGGCTACTCGCTGGCCCGCTCCGAGGCGCTGGTGCTGTGGGAGGCGCAGTTCGGCGACTTCGTCAACGGCGCGCAGACCGTCGTGGACGAGTTCATCTCGTCGGCCGAGCAGAAGTGGGGCCAGACCTCCGGCGTCACGCTGCTGCTGCCGCACGGCTACGAGGGCCAGGGCCCGGACCACTCGTCCGCGCGTCCCGAGCGGTTCCTCCAGATGTGCGCGCAGAACAACATGACGGTCGCCATGCCGACCCTCCCGTCGAACTACTTCCACCTGCTGCGCTGGCAGGTGCACAACCCGCACCACAAGCCGCTGGTCGTCTTCACGCCGAAGTCGATGCTGCGACTGAAGGCGGCGGCCTCCAAGGCGGAGGAGTTCACCACGGGCGGCTTCCGTCCGGTCATCGGCGACGCCGCGGCCGACCCGGCCGAGGTCCGCAAGGTCGTCTTCTGCGCGGGCAAGGTCTACTACGACCTGGAGGCCGAGCGGAAGAAGCGCGGCGCGACGGACACGGCGATCATCCGCATCGAGCGGCTGTACCCGCTGCCGGGCGCCGAGCTCCAGGCGGAGATCTCCAAGTACCCGAACGCGGCGAAGTACCTGTGGGTGCAGGAGGAGCCGGCGAACCAGGGCGCCTGGCCGTTCATCGCGCTCAACCTGATCGACCACCTGGACCTGGCCGTCGGCGCCGATGTGCCGCACGGCGAGCGCCTGCGCCGCATCTCGCGCCCGCACGGCTCGTCCCCGGCGGTCGGCTCCGCCAAGCGCCACCAGGCGGAGCAGGAGCAGCTGGTCCGCGAGGTGTTCGAGGCGTAAGCCCCGCGGTTGGTTCCGGTACGGCTGTGCGGCCGTACCCGGTCGAAGGGACCGGCGCCCAGGAGGGCGGCCGGTCCCTTCGGCGTTCCCCGGCGGGGCCCGGACCGGCGGGGCCTAGCCCAGGTAGGGGTCGAAGTCCCAGTACGGGCGGGTCCGCTGGCGGGCGGAGAGGGTGTGCGGGTGCTGTGCGCCCAGTGTCCGGGTCAGCGCCAGCAGGGCGTCCTCCTCCAGCTTGCCCGCCTCCTCGTTTTCCCGGACCGCCCGCAGGTCCCCGGCCAGTGCCACCTGGCAGGACAGGGCCAGCGGATGCTCGCCGCCCAGCGTCTGGCGGGCGCGCCGCAGGGTGTCCCGGCTGAGTTCCGCCGCGTCCGCGATCCTGCCGGTGAAGTTACGCGCGCCTGTGGTGTTGAGGGCGCAGCCCAGGACCCACGGGTGGTCGGGGCCGAGTGTCGCCGTCAGGCCCGCGAGGCCGGACTCGAACAGCGTCAGCGCCTCGGCCCGTTCGCCGGAGGCCTGCATCACCAGCGCGGTGTTGGAGATCATTCCCGTGGCGACGGGGTGCGCGGGGCCGAGCAGGTCCCCGTATCCGGCCGCGGCCTCGGCGATCAGGTCTTTGGCGTGGCTCAGATCGCCGTGCTCGCGCAGGTAGTTGCCGTAGTCCGCGATCGAGGCGAGCGTGAGGTAGTGGGTACGGCCGTGCACCAGCTCCAGCTGCTCGACGAGGCTGGCGAACAGCGGGCCGAGCTCCTGGGACGCCGAGCCCTCGCGGCGCTTGCAGCGTGCCAGGTGGGCGCGTGCGCCCAGGGTCTGCGGGTGCTGGGGTCCCAGTACCTGGACATGCAGGCGCAGGAGGGGCTCCAGGCGGGCCAGGGCGTCGCGATAGCGGCCGAGCAGCCGCAGGTCGTGCACGCAGGCGGTGCCCGAGAGCAGGGTGTTGATGTGCCGGGGGCGCAGCACGGTCTCGTGCCGCGCCACGGTCTCCGTGTCGAGTTCGTACGCCTCCGCGTAGCGTCCCCTCAGCCGCAGGTCGACGCCGAGGTTGTGGCGGGCGTTCAGGGTGAAGAACTCGTCCGGTCCGAGGACCCGCTGGGCGTTTTCGAGTACGTGCCGCTGGAGTTCGTGGGACTCCGTGTACCGGCCCAGGAGGCGCAGACTGGTGGCCATGCCGCTGCTCATGTACAGCACGCCGACTTCGTTGGGTTCGTCGGCCGCGCTGAGCCGGTCCCGGACGGTGCGATGCAGCTCGTACGCCTCGCGGAACCTGCCGCTGGCCCACAGGATGTTGCCCTGCTGGGTGGTGAGATCCAGCAGGGGCTGCGCCAGCGGCGGCATGAACGCGCCCCAGTGCTCGCGGATCTGCTCGGCCAGCCGCAGTCCGGCCCGGTACTCCCCGCTGCGGAAGCAGTAGCGCAGGCAGTTCAGCACGGCCTGCTGGGTCCGGGAGTCGGTGCTGCCCAGCGCACCCGACGGCTCCAGGTGCGGCAGCAGCTCCGCGTACCTGGGCCAGTGCCTGCTGTCCATCGGGTTGCCGGGATCGGCCTCCGCGAGCACCCGGCGGACGGCCCTGCGGTGCGCCGCCGGACTGTCCTCGCTCACCAGCCTGGAGACGATGTCGTGGACGAGCCGGTGCATGTGCACCGACTCCTGGTGCGGCCCCATTTCGGCGTTGGCGGGGCCGCGGGTCTCACGGGTGAGCACCGAGTAGTTGACGAGGGTGTCCAGGGCTCGGGTCCACGCGGGCAGATCCGTGCTCATCCAGCGCAGCCCGGAGGGCAGCTCGGCCTGGGGGAACGCCCGGATCAGGCCGAGCGGGATCCGCCCCGGCGCGAACGACGTGCACAGGCTCAGCACTTCGATGGCCTGTGGCTGCTCGCGGCGGAGCCGGTTGATCAGTATCGACCAGGAGGTGAGAGAAGAGCGCGGGAAGCCTTCGGTCGTGGCGGGTTCGTCGACGAAGGTGAGCTGGCGGTCCCGCACCATCCGCAGGTACTCGGACGCCTCCATCCTGGATTCGCCCAGCCAGGAGGCGGCCTGTACGAGCGGCAGGGGCACATCCCCGAACTCGGCGGCCACCTCGTCGGCCTGCTCCGCGGTGACCTGGGGCGCCCGGCGCATCAGATAGCCGGTGGACTCCGAGCGGGCGAAGCTGGGGACGTCGAGTACGTCGGTGCTCTCGGCCCAGCCTCGGTTGCGGGAGGTGACCAGGACATGCCCCGCCCCCTGGGGCAGCAGAACGTTCGCGCTGTCGAGGTCGTCCCAGCCGTCGAAGATCACCAGCCAGCGGGAGTGCGGCTCGCCCCGCCGAAGTGCCTCGCGCACCGCGCGGATGCGTTCGCCCGGCTCGCTGCCGCTGCGCAGTCCCAGGTGCACGGCGAGTTCGCCGAAGCGGTCCCGCTGGATGTTCCGGTCATCGGAGTTGACCCACCAGACCAGGTCGTAGTCGGGGCTGAAGCGGTGCGCGTACTCGGCGGCGAGCTGGGTCTTGCCGATGCCGGACATGCCGAGCAGGGTGCAGACGGCGGCGCCGGGGTCGGCGTCCGTCAGGCGCTGGTTCAGCTCGGTCAGCAGGTCGTCGCGACCGGTGAACCGCTGGTTGCGGCGCGGTACCTCGCCCCAGATCTCGGGGCGGGTCTCCGGGTAGCGGGCGCCGCGCGCCACGGCGGCGCGGCGCCCGACGGGGCGGGGGCCGCCCAGGCCGAGCCTGCCGAGCAGCCGCTCCTCGGCGGCCTCCTCGCTCAGGCTCCACAGGCTGGCCGGTTCCAGGACCGCCGTGGCGGGCAGCAGCGGCCGGTTGGTGAGGTTCACCGCGGCGAAGCGCTCCGCGTGGGCCGCGACGAAGCCGCGCAGGACGTCGTTCCATTCGCCCGCGGGCCGCGGGCCGAGCTCGAAGAACCAGTCGTTGAGGACCAGCAGCACCCGGCCCCGCGAGAGCAGCAGATCGCTCAGGGACTCCTCCAGCGGCACCTCGCGCTGCGGGTCCCAGCGCTGGAGGACGGCCTGGTGGCCGTTGTTCTCCAGACATTGCGCGATCCAGGCGGCCCACGACCGGTGATATCCCGGAAAGACCACCAGGAAGGTCTCGGATTCCGCCGCCGGGCCACGGTCCGCCGCGCTGCCCCCGCCCGAACGCCGCTGTTCCGCCATCGAACGTCTCCCTATCGCACCCGCGCCTACACAACGCTACAGATCGTCGCCACAGTGTCACCCAACGGGCCGGTTCGCCACGCCGAGACTCGCGTGATGATTTCGCATCCCGCGGACGAACTCTCGTCCGGCAGCGGTCAGTTCATCGGATTCCAGCAGTATGGACAAGGCTTCTCCGACCTGCTCCCGATGCGTCTCGAACTGGTCCGCCGACCGCCGCCGCCAGGACCTCGGGGCGTCCCGCGCACCGCACGCGCGCCACCACAGGTCGGTCAGGGCCAGATGCGCGTACGCGCCCTGGAGTATCGCGGGGACGGGGCGCGGGTCGGGCCGCCACCCGACCCGGTGGTACGCGCCCCGGCCACGGCCCCACAGCGGGACCAGCTCATGGAGCACGGTCATCTTGGTGTGGTGCGCCTCGTGCACCAGGACTTCCGCCATCTCCTGCGCCCCGGCGGGCAGGGAGGTCAGCACGGCGCCCGGCGCGGCGCGCATCGTCGCGCTGACCACGGTCCCGGTCCCGCCCCCTCGGGGATCGTCCCGGCCGCCGGGCGTCATCGGCACCACGGCGCCCAGCAGGGACGGGATCTCCGCGGCGCGTCCGCGGTCGGTCGCGGCGAGCAGCCGCTGTGCGCCGCGCCAGCGCCGGGCCCAGGCCCGGTGTCGGCAGTCCGCCCGCTCGGCGGCGGGGCGGCGCGGCGAACCCACTCCGCCCGGCGGTGTCCGATAGGGGTCCAGGTCGTCGAGTACGGCGGTGCCGCCCGGCAGCGTCCGCAGCCCGGACCAGTCGTGCCCGCCGTCGGCGATCCGTACCCGGCCGGAGCCGATGGCGAGTCTGGCCGTGCCCGCCTCGCCGCGCAGGGCGCCGAGGCCGGGCAGCATCAGGACGCCTCCCGTGACGTGCACGGTAGTGCTCAGCTGGCGGCCCGCGCGGACCGTAGCGGCCAGGACGATGCCGCTGAAGTGGGCGAGCTGATGTTCAAAGGCGGGGCCTTCGGGTGACTTGAGCGCCTCGCCGAGCCACGCGCCGGTCAGCGGGTAGTCGAGGACCTCGCGGACGGCGGCCCGGTGGCCGCGCTCCACCTGCTCAAGGAGCAGCCAGTCGCGGTCGAAGCGCTGCCGGACCGCCGCGTCCAGCGCCGCACGCCGACCGTCCACACGGGTGAGCAGGGCCTTCAGGAGGAGCAGCCGCCGGGCGCGGATTCCGGCACGCAGTGTCATGGCGCTGGCTGGCGCGGGCTGGGTGCTGGCCAGGTGGGCGAGCGCGTCGGAGGAGTACGGCACCCCCCTCATCGTGTTCGCGCCCCGGTCCCCGGACGTCCCGCGCATCTGACCGGAAAACGCCGCTCGGTCGCCCCGGTCCCGCCGGGTGACGGCGCTCCGATACGGACCCTAACGGCCGCCTCCGGAGCTGGTGGAGTACCACACTTCGGCGAGCTGCCCGGCGCGCTCCAAGACCTCCTCGACCGCCGCCGCGAGCCCCGCGTCGTCCATGGCACGCAGTGTCCGCAGGTCAATATCCGGGAGTTCGGGCGGGAGGGGAGGCCGTCCGGCGTCGTCTTCGAGGCCGACCGCGCTGTTCCGCTGCTCCGCCACTCTAGGCTCCTCTCCGACGGCGCCCGTCCCCCATGGGCGTGACGACGGCCCGTTCCTTCCCGACGTCGGTGAAACAGAAACCTGTTCGACATAACTCCGGCCATGCTCCATGCCGTCACCTCACCCTCCCTCGCCCCAGGGCCACCAGGGCGGGAACGCGCGGCTCCAGTCCTCGTCCGACCACTGGGCCCGGTGCTCGGGGGCCGCGGCGGCCACTGCCGCATCCGCCATGCGCTGCCTGGTCAACTCCACATCGGACCAGTCGAGTTCGCTCAGATGCCCGGTGAGGAGCCGCCACCCGTCCCCCGCCGCCCGGTAGCGCGCGAGCGCCGCGTCACGCTGTCCCATGAGGGCCAGCACCGCGCCCTGTCCGTGCAGGGCGCGGGCGGCCGTCACCGATCCCGGCGCGGCCGGGCAGGCCTCGCGGGCGTCCCGCTCCGCCTGCCGGTAGGCGTGCAGCGCGTCCGCGCGTACGGGCGTGCCGGTGCGGCGCCACAGTTCGAGCGCGACCCGCGCCAACTGCAGCCAGGCCTCGGCCCGTACCCGTGCCTCCGCGGACCCGCGCACCACTTGGCGCAGCAGATGGCGGCTCTCGAAGAGGTCGGGCAGAAAGCCCAGGTGCCTGAAGCGCTGGGCCAGCGCGCTGCCTACCAGGCCCTGGAGTCTGCCCCGGTGCGGGGAGCGGGCCGGAAGCTCCGCGAGCGCCTCCCGCAGGACGCTCTCGGCTCGCCCGACGGTGGCCGCGCCGTCCGGGCGGGACGCGCGCCGGAGCAGCGACTCACCCCAGACCATGAGGATCCGGCCGCGTCCGGGGCTGTCCCGTGGGGCGGTGCGGGCAGCTTGCTCATAGGCCCGGTCGGCGGACTCGCCGTCGCCCGCGCCGTCGTGGAAGGCGCCCTGCGCGGCCAGGGCGCGCAGCCGCAGCACCCGGTCGTCGTCGGCGGCCCGCTCGGCGGCGGTGAGCGCGGCGGCGGTCTCGGCGGGGTCCGCGCCGCTTTGGCACAGCGCGTCGGCCAGGTCGAGCAGTGCGGCGCAGCGGGCCGCGCCGGAGGAGTCGCCCTCGGTGGCCGACGGGTCGGTCGCGGCGCGCAGTTCGGGTACGGCGGCGGCCGCCCGGCCCTGGGCGAGCAGCAGCCTGCCCCGGAGCAGCCGCAGGGCCCCGCGCGGGTGCGCGGGCCGGTCGTCGGCGGCCCCTTCCGGGACTGCCGGTGCTTCCGGGGCTTCCGGGGCTTCGAGTTCGGGGGCTTCGAGCGCTTCGAGCGCGGTCTCCAGGTGCCCCGCGTGCCGGGTCGCGTGCCACAGCTCATGGAGTACGGAGGCCAGCTCCAGGGCGGCGTCCAGGTGCTCCGGGCCGCCTCGGGGCGCCGCGTCCCCGGCCTGTGCGAGCACCGCCGCGGCCTGGTGCAGCAGTTCGGCGCGCCGGTCGGTGTCCCGTACGGCCGCCGTGCCCGCTTCGGCCCGCAGCACCCGGCCGAGTACGGTCGCGGCGCGCGCGGTGCGCGTCGGCTCGTCCGCCGCGCCGCCCGCCGCCTCGCCCTCCCCGGCCTCCCGCAGTGCCCGTGCGGCCAGCTCCCCGGCCTGGCTGAGCACGGACGGGTCGCCCTGCTCGTGCCACTGCCGCAGCAGCCGCTCCGCCTGCTCCAGTGGTCCTGGCAGGACGAGGTCCGGCTGGTAGAAGCGCAGCACGCGCGCGGGGATACGCGCGAACAGCTCCGAGTCGACGCCGCCGGACGCCGCCGCGCGCTCCGTGCCGTCGCCGGTGTGCGGGCCCGGTTCGCCCGCGAGCCGGGCGGCGGCGAGCGCGGCGAAGTTCCGGGTGCCCTTGCCGAAGTGCCGCTCCACGAAGGCGGAGCAGTGTTTCAGGACGAGCCCGGCGGCGTCCCGGTCCAGGGAGCCGAGCAGGAGTTCCTGCACTCGGCGCGGGTAGACGAAGCAGGGCTGGGCCTCGGTGCCGGGCAGTTGCCTGAGCAGCCCGCCGAGCAGCACTTCGGCGAGCTCGGTCGGCCCGGTGTCCGGCAGCATGGCGCGCTGGACGAGCTGCATGACGGGCAGCGTCAGCGGGGCCGCCGCGAGATGCACGGCGAGCTGGACCGCGCCGGGTGACGCGCTCGCCGTGAAGGCCCGCAGCAGCTCCTCGTCGCCCCGGCCGTCCGGTGGCGCGGGGGCGGGCGGGACGCCGGAAGCGGTGGGCCCGTCGGGGCTGGTCCAGGCCGCCCAGGCCCGCTCGGCCGCACCGCCCGGTGTGGACAGCAGGCGCGCCCAGGCGGCGAACGCCTCCGGGGTCGGCTGTAATACGGGGACGGGCCTCTCGCGCGGGTCCCGTGGCTCCCAGGGTTCTTCGTAGGGCAGGAAGTCGGTGCGGCCGCCGACGTCGGGCCCGTGGGTGAGCAGCCCTCGTTCGGCGGGCAGCGCGGTGCGGGCCCACAGCCGGGGCGGCAGCGGCTGGACGACGGCGAGCGGGGCCGTGCGGGGCCAGCCGTTCAGGAGCCGCTGCGCGCTGCCCCGCTGCCACAGCGGTCCCACGCAGTCGCTGACGACCAGGGTGAGTCTGCGGCCGGTCGGGTCGTGGAACTGGTCGGCCGACCGCAGCCGGGTCCGTCGGCCGGGGCCCGAAGTGGTGGCGATCAGCGGCGGGCCGTCCCCGGTGTCGTACAGCTGGTGCACCTGTACGTCGCGGAAGACGCCGGACTGCTGGCAGGCCTGCCGCAGCTCCTCGACCATGCGGCCCCAGACGGCCATCGCGGGACCGGTGTCCATCAGGAGCTGCATCTCGGCGCGTTGGCGGCGCGCGGCGCGCAGCACGGGCGTGATGACTCCGGTCATGGCGCCGCGTTCGGCGGTGGCGGCCTCGTCTATGACGCCTTCGCCCGGACGGGCCGGACCGGCGGCGTAGCGGGTCAGGGGCTGGAGCGCCCGCTGGAGGCCGAGCAGTCCGGGCAGCGCCGCGGCGGCCGGGGCCCGCACGGGGAAGGCGGGACCGCCCGGAGCGCTGTCCGGGTGCGCCCTGCCGCCGGGCATGTACAGCTGTACGGTGCCGGACGCCGCGGCGGGTGAGGTCGACTCCGTGGGCCGCTCGCCGGAGCCGGAGCCGGGGCCGGGGTCGGGGCCGGAGTCGGGGTCGGAGCCGGCAAGGTCGGGATCGGAGCCGGGGTCAGGGTCACTGGTCGCCGGGGGCCGCGCGTCGGTGCCGGGGTCGTGCTCTCCGTCGGGCGGCGGGTGCGCCGGATCGCCGGGTTCCGGGGCGGCGGAGGCAGCCGGTCGTGGTCCGCGCGGCAGCCACTGGGCCAGCCATACGGCGTCCGCCACCTCCTCGGGAGTGGGGTCGAGGCCGCCGCCTCGCAGCCTCCCGACGAGTTCTCCCAGGCGCGTCCGGCGCATCCGGTCATCACCTCGAACGGTCGAGTGGCCGCATGAGCATCTCCGCGAGGCGCTCCCGTGTGAACTGTTCGGCGTGCGGGGTGTGCTGGGTGAGATAGAGGGCGTTGAGCAGCTGGTCGGCGGCGATGACCTCGCCGGGCTCCCGGTCGAGGAAGCGGTCGATCAGGCCGTGGCCGTCGGTGACGCCCTCCTCGCCGAGGTGGGCCTCGACCATGGCGGTGAGCTGGTCCCTGCCGGGGGGTTCGAGTTCGAGCTGGACGCAGCGGCGCAGCAGCGGTGCCGGGAAGTCCCGTTCGCCGTTGGAGGTGAGCACGATGAACGGGAAGGCGGTGCAGGCGACGCGGCCGTCGCGCACCGGGGTCTTGCGGCCGTCGTCGGTCAGGACCTCGACGACGGGCTCGCGGTCGGCGATGCGCTCCAGCTCCGGCAGCGTGAACTCCCCTTCCTCCAGGACGTTCAGGAGGTCGTTGGGGAGGTTGAGGTCGCTCTTGTCCAGCTCGTCGATGAGCAGGACGCGGGGGTGTTCGGAGGGGAGCAGCGCCGTACCGAGCGGGCCGAGCCGTACATACGACCCGATGCGGGAGGGCTCCGCCGTCGGCGCCGATCCGCCTTGGGCGCGCTCCAGTTGCACGTCCTGGAGGCGGCCGATGGCGTCGTAGCGGTAGAGGCCGTCCTGCAGGGTGGCGCGGCTGACGATCGGCCAGCGCAGCACCCGGCCGAGGCCCAGCTCGTGGGCCACGGCGTAGGCGAGGGTGGATTTGCCGGTGCCCGGATTGCCGGTGACCAGGAGGGGGCGGCGCAGATACAGGGCGGCGTTGACCGCGTCGGTCTCGGCGGGCCGGGGCGCGTAGCTCTCTACGAGTCTGCGCCGGAATCCGAGCCTGCGGGCGGTGCTGGGGTCGACTCCGGGGCCGTCTCCAGGGCCGCCTCCAGGGCCGCCTCCAGGGCCGCCTACGGGGCTGTCGTCGGTGACGCTGTTCGCGCGTGCGTCGGTGAAGCCGCGCCAGGGCGGCGGAGCGGGTAACCGTCGCACGCCGTCATGGGGTTCGCCGACTCCGCGGTAGATCCGCCAGTCGTTCACCGTGGGTTCCTCCCGGCTCGGGCTCGGGTGCTCAAGTGCTCGGGTGCTCAGATGGCGGGCGCAGGCGTCCCAGGTCACCACGCTACCGCCCACTCGCTTGATTCGCGCTGAACTCACCTCGCGTTCAAGGGATTTCGCGTCATTTCCGCGAGCCCTGTCCCCCGATCCGGCTATCCGGTCATCCGGCTATCCGGGGCCCGGCGGGGCTATCGCCTCCTCTCCGTACGCGGGACCGTCCGACGGCGGATCAAACAGGAGCGCGATTCCGCGCGCCCAGCCCGCCTCTTCCTCGATCTCCGGCGTGGGCCGCGGGTCGGCCCCGAGTCTGCGCAGCTCGCCGATGCGGTGGCGGAGTGCGCCGTCGGCGCGGCCCGCCTGTCTGAGCAGTGCCTCGGCCCGCTGGTGGAACGCCTCGCAGTCGCTGTGGTCGTGCCCTCTGCGCCACAGGGCGAGCGGGTGACCGGCCGCCAGCGCCGCGTTCATGGCCCCCACCCCGCCGTCGCCGCCCACCGGCCCGCAGCAGACGGGCACCGAGGCGTCGTCCGCTCGGGAGAGCCTGGTGTACACGGCGTGCGGGCTCTCGCGGCCCGCGCCGCGCGCGTGCCCGAAGTCCGGGGCCGTGCCCCGCAGGGGCACGGCGGACAGCGGTCCGGCCGACACGCCCGCCCAGCGTCTGCGCCATTCGGGAGTGGGGCGGCGCGCGTGCCGTCTGCCGTCGCGGATGACGACGACCCGGCGCATGCCCAGCGGCATCGACTCCGCGTCGTAGAAGTCGAACTCGCCCCGAGCGCCAGGGGAGTCCGCGGCGGGGTCTTCCGGGGCGAGCCGCCACTCATCGAGCGGCAGGTCGAACAGCTCCCGTGGCAGCACCGCCTCGACGGCCGCCAGATGTACTCCCTGGTCCCCGTGGCGCAGGGCGTCGGCGAGCGGTCCGCGCAGCTCCTGGCTCAGCCGCTCCCTGCGCACCCCCTTGTCGTCGCCGTACAGCGGGGTCACGTCCCTGCCGTCGTCGCGCAGCAGTTTGACGCTCCAGGGGTAGAGGTCGCCGTGGCGGTCGCCGTAGACGGGCTCGCCGATCACGACGAGGACATCGGCGCGAGCCCCGCGCGGCGCCTCCTGTCCGGGAGCGCGCGGCGTGCCCTCCGGGTCGAGCGCGCCGTCGAGGATTTTGGCGATCTCCTCGCGGGTCTTCTGATGGGCGCACTCCTCAGCCTCGCGGTTGATCCACTCCGTGAGTGCGCGCAGGGTCTTCGGCGCCGCCGTCGCCGCGGTGTGCTCGACGACCTTCGCGGCGTAGAACAGCACGGCGTCGACGTCCCGCGGAGAGCCCGCCTCCTCGCTCCGCTGGTGCCGTAGCCCGTGCAGCAGCCCGACGCCCTCGCGCCAGGTGCGCGGGGAGGGTTCGACGAAGAAGCGGCCCTCCCGCGGCATCCACAGCTCCCGCCTGGTCGCCTCCACCAGGGGCAGGACGTCTCCCGGCCCGCCGGGCGGCGGGAGTTCGGCCAGGCGTGCGTGCAGATGCGTGCGCCGTACGGGGCTGATGCCCTGGGCGCCGGGTTCGCGCAGCGACACCTGGGCCCGCGGCCAGCAGTCGGCCGCCGCCCTGGGGTCGGAGAGCCGTGCGAGGTGAGAGGCGTCGTGTTCCCGTATGACGGAGTGCAGGAGGCCTTCGCGCAGGTCGTACAGCTGGTGCAGCGCGGTGATCGGGGTGGCGGCGCCCTCCCGCTGCCCGCGTCCCTTGCTCAGGCCGATCACCGCTCCGTACCGCAGATCCACCACAGGACCGCCGGACATGCCGTCGACCGGCAGGCCCCCGGAGATCAGCAGCGCGTCACCGTCGACGGCCATGACCGTCCCCAGCGCGCTCCGCAGCCCCAGGCTGCCCGTCTCGGCGGACCAGCCGTACAGCGCGACCTCCGCGGGGACGGACGGGGGCCGGTCGCTGAGCCACATACAGCGGGCGTCCTGCGCGTCCGCCACCCTGACCAGCGCGATGTCGGGGAACTCCCAGCGCCCGCGGCGCTCTCGGGCCGGGTCGGCCCAGGGTCTGGCGAGTACCACCTCGCCGGTGGTGGTGCCGCCGTCCCAGGCGACTCCGACCGCGCGCTCGCCCCGCCACACCCCGGCACCCCCCTTCCCCACGACATGGGCACAGGTCAGCGCCCATCCCGGAGCGATGAAGAAGCCCGAGCCCCAGTACCGGTCGCCGTGCGGGTCATACCCGTCGCCCGGCGCCGTGATGCGTAGGAGCGAGGGGCGCACGAGGCCGTCAAGGCTCATACGGCGGCAGCCGGGGGCGCTGTCGGCACGGCCGTGCCCGGCCCGTGCGACCCCTGTCCGGGATCGGGGTCATGCTGAGGATCGGGGTCCCGCTGGGGTTCGGGGTCGTGCCGGGGTTCGGGGTCGTGCCGGGGTTCGGGGGCGGGGCCGCGCTCGGTCCAGGTCAGGGACACCGAGAGGGTGGCCGTGCCGCCCGCGCTCGCGAGCACCCCGACGACCTTGCCCGACTGGGCCGACAGCTCGACGCCGAAGTCCACCGCGACCTCGACGGGCCCCGTGGGGTTCAGGCCCTCGCGTACGGAGCTCATCACCGAACCGACGATCTCGGCGACACCGCCCACCATGCTGAGCACGCGGTCGCCCGCTCCGGTGTCCTTGAAGCCGCCGCGCTCCAGTTCGTCGATCTCGCTGACCCGCGCCCAGACCTCCGCGCCGTCCTCCAGCCGTACCCTGACGATCCCCTCGCTCACAGCGCCCCCACCCGTTCCTGCCCCAACGGTGATCCGGTAAGGCTAGCTCCGGGCCCCGCCCAGCGCGAGAGCTGTCGCGCCAGGGGCCCGAGGGCGGCTGGATCTGATCGCCCGGGCGTCTCGGCGGTCCGATGTGAGCGCGGGTCCGCCCCCCGATTAGGCTGTGTGCCATGTACTTCACCGACCGCGGCATCGAGGAGCTGGAAAAGCGGCGCGGCGAGGAAGAGGTCACCTTCGAGTGGCTCGCCGAGCAGCTGCGTACGTTCGTCGACCTGAACCCGGACTTCGAGGTTCCGGTGGAACGGCTCGCGACCTGGCTGGCCCGGCTGGACGACGAGGACGAGGACGAGTAATCCCGTAACCCCGGCGGCCGTCCGCCGATCCCGGCCGCCGTCCGCTCAGTCGCGGGTGCGTAGCGCGTCATACGCGATGCCGCCCGCCCCGTGCGTCAGCAGCAGAAGCCCCGCGAGCAGCCACCCGGCGCTGCGCCGCCGCACCCCCCACAGCGTCACCGGGACGCCCGCCGCGAGCTGGACAGCGGACAGGGCGCGGGCTCGCGGGCCGCGCAGCCACGGGCCGAGGCCGCCCTGTTCGACCACGTCCAGCTCTGCGCGCACCGCGTCCCGCCAGCCGGACCACTCGACCTGTTCGACATCCGGCTGTACGCGCGCGACCTCGCGCAGCCGGTCGGCGGGCTCGCCCGGACTGAGGCCCGCGGGCAGGGCGAGCCCGGTGCGGGCCAGGACCGCCAGCAGGCCGCGCATCCGGGCGCGCGCGTCGGCCTCCGGGTCGGTGCGCGTCAGCGCCTCCAGGGACTGCATGTCCGGTACGGGATCGAGGCCGAGCCGCGCCGCGAACGTCCGCATCGCCTCGTATTCGCCCACCGGGGTGCCGCTCGCGGACCACTCGTAGCCGACCGTCCGCCTGAAGCCCGACGCGAGCGTGTAGCCCGCGCCGTCGGCGTCCCACCACAGGGCCAGCACCGGCCAGGGCGAGCCGACCGCGAGCGCCGTGGCCCACCCGGCGAGCACCCGGTCCACCTGCTCTTCGCCGTGCAGCCAGGGCTTGCCCTCCGGGACGAGCACGCTCCAGTCGCGGCCCGCGGGCACCAGCAGCATGTGCTCCCTGAGGAGCTGGGCGGCGGGGCCGACCGCCTCAGGTTCCGCGCGGCAGAGCAGGAGCGCACCACGGTGCAGGGGCACGTCGGACATGCCCCCACGCTAGGACAAAACGACAAGTTCGGCCGCGCGAACCCCGCCACCCGACGCCACTTGACGCCACTTGACGCCACTTGACTTCCCTCATCCGCGATATATCGTGTTTAACGAGAGACGCGACATATGGCGCGTCAAGCCGGGCGAGGCCACGGGAGGACAGCACCATGCCAGAGTCGACGTGGACGGTCGCGGAACCGCGGAAGCTGGCCGTGGAAGGGCCGGTGACGGCGCTCCAGGTCCGCACCGTGGGCGGAACGGTCAACGTGGTGGGCAGCACGGAGGGCTCCGCGTTCCTGGAGGTGTCGGCCATCAAGGGGCCGCCGCTGACGGTGACCCTGGAGGACGACGGGCGGCTGACGATCGGGTACGACGACCTGCCCTGGCAGGGCTTCCTCAAGTGGTTCGACCCGCAGAGCCGGAACCGCAGCGCCGTCGTCTCGCTCGCCGTACCGGCCGGTGCGGAGGTAGAGGTAGGCGTGGTCGGCGCGACCGCCGTGGTCTCCGGACTCGACGCCCCCTGCGAGGTACGGAGCGTCAGCGGCGACGCGACGCTCGTCGGGCTCCGCGGACCGGTGCGGGCCGAGACGGTCTCCGGCGACATCGAGGCCCAGGCCGTCACCGGCGAGCTGCGCTTCGCGTCGGTCTCCGGCGATCTGACCGTGGTGGACGGCGCCGTCACCGCGGTCCGGGCCGAGACGGTCAGCGGCGCCATGATCGTGGACGTCGACCCGGCGGGCCGTCCGGGCCAGCTGAACCTGACGAGCGTCTCCGGCGAGATCGCGATCCGGCTGCCGCACCCGGCCGACGCGGTGGTCGAGGCGAACACCACCAGCGGCAAGGTCTCCAACGCCTTCGAGGACCTGCGGGTCAGCGGCCAGTGGGGCACGAAACGCGTCACCGGGACGCTCGGCGCGGGCAGCGGCACGCTCAAGGCGTCCACCGTCTCGGGCGCGATCTCCCTGCTGCGCCGCCCGGCCGAACCGGACGCCGACCGCCACGCGGGAACCAGCGGCCACGCGGGAACCAGCGGCCACGCGGAAGCCGACGACCACGCGGGGACCAGCGACCGTCCGACCGACGAGAAGGTGCTCTGACATGCCCCCTGTCTTCGCCCACGGCCGACTCCGCCTCTACCTGCTGAAGCTGCTCGACGAGACGCCGCGCCACGGCTACGAGGTCATCCGGCTCCTTGAGGAGCGCTTTCAGGGCCGGTACGCGCCGTCAGCGGGCACCGTCTACCCGAGGCTCGCCAAGCTGGAGGCCGAGGGCCTGGTCACGCACACCAGCGAGGGCGGCCGCAAGGTGTACGCGATCACCGACGCGGGCCGCGCCGAACTGGCCGACCGCAGCGGCGAACTGGCCGACCTGGAACGGGAGATCCGCGAGTCGGTCGCCGAACTGGCCGCGGAGATCCGGGACGACGTACGCGGCGCCGCGGGCGATCTGCGCCGCGAGATGCGCGCGGCGGCGAGCGAGACCAAGAGTACGACGCCGAAGCCGGACGGGGGCGCGGGCTGGGAGGGCGGCGCCTTCGGCGACCACGAGGCCTGGCGCGCGGCGAAGGAGGAACTGCGCCGCGCCAAGCAGGAGTGGAAGGAGCAGGCCCGCCGCGCCAAGGACGAGTCACGCCGGGCCCGCGAGGAGGCCCAGCGCGCCCGCCGCCAGGCCAAGGACGCGCAGGACGCGGCCCGCGAGGAGATGCAGCGCATCGCCCAGCAGGTCCAGGACAAGGTCCAGGACCACTTCTCACGCGGCGACTGGCCGTCCGGCCTCCGCGAGGGCCTGGCCGAGATCTCCAAGGAGTTCACCCGCTTCGGCAAGGGCTCCGGATCCGCGCGGCCCGACATCACGGTGGAACGCGCGGACCTGCGCAAGGAGTCGGCCGAGCCGGAAGCCGGGGGCGGCCAGAGCCCCGAGAGCGCCCCCGAGGCGCCCGAGTGGGCCCACCAGGACCTCACCGGCGACCCGGCCCGCGACCTCGACCGCCTCCTGGACCGCTTCCGCGACGACATCCGCGACGCGGCCCGCGACCACGGCGTCACGCGGGACCAGCTCCGCGAGGCCCACCGCCAGCTGTCCACGGCCGCGGCCCGCATCGGAGCCATCCTGCGTACACCGCGGGGTTAGGGCGCGTCTTCGCACTCCCGCCTGCCGCGCGACGCCTCGGTGGCATCAGCCGCTGGCGCAGCGGGCGTCCGGCCCGCCCTCCGGGCGGACGGCGGGAGTGCGAAGACGGACCGGGCCCAGGCGCCGAGCGGGCTGCGCCGCCCGCCCCCCTCGGGCGGGCAGCCGTCAGCCCGCCGGGGCCGCACCCCCGGCCCCGGCCCCGGCCCCGTACAGCACCCGCTCCACCGCGTCGTACGACACCCCGCGCGCGGTCAGCACGTCGCGCGCGAGCCCCGGACACTCCGTCAGCGCCAGGAGCAGGTGCTCATCCCCGATGCTCCGCTCCTTGCGCGCCAGCGCGATCCGAAGCGCCTTCTCCAGCAGGCCCTTGGCCTCGCGAGAGAAGCGGCGGTGCCCCGCCCACCACCGCCTCGGCTTCGCGCACCCGGCCAGCGCCCCCGCGCCGTGCGTCTCTTCGACCCGGCCGACGATCGCGTCCACATCGACGCCGAGCCCGGCCAGCGCCTCCGCGTCCGCCGCCGAAACGCCCCCGCGCCGCCGCGCCTCGGCCAACGCCCGCTCCAGCGCCTCCCGCTGTTCGGCGACACCGAGCGCCGCGAAGGCGAAGGACGCCTTCGTACCCCTGGCGTCCAGGAGCGCGAGCAGCACATGTTCGCCGGTGACGGTCTCCGCGTCCTGCGACTCCGCGTGCCCCACCGCGCGCTCGACGGCGTCTCGGGCGCCCTGCGTGAACCGCTCGAACATCACTGCCTCCCGTACTTCTTGTGCACGGCCTGCCTGCTCACGCCCAGCTCGGCGGCGATCTCCTGCCACGACCAGCCCTGCTGGCGCGCGCTGCGCACCTGCACGGCCTCCAGTCGTTCGAGGAGACGCCGCAGCGCGGCGACCGCCCGCAGTCCGATCCGCGGGTCGCGGTCGCCCGCCCGCTCGGCGAGATCCGTCGCTTCGGTCATGACGTCAATGTAGGTTGACGCATGGCGGCACGTCAACCAGAGTTGACATGCCGCCGAGGCAGGTCGAGGAGGCAGGACAGGTCAGACCGTCAGGACGATCTTGCCGAACTGGCCGCCCGCCTCCATCCGCTCGAAGCCCGTACGGGCCTGGTCCAGGGGCAGTACCTCGTCGATGACGGGGCGTACCCCGGTGGCGGCGCAGAACGAGAGCAGGTCCTCCAACTCGTCCTTCGTGCCCATCGTCGAGCCGACGACCTTCAGCTCCAGGAAGAAGATCCGGGTCAGCTCGGCGTGCGAGGGGCGGTCGCCGCTGGTCGCGCCGGAGATGACCAGCGTGCCGCCCGGCTTCAGGGACTTGACGGAGTGCGACCAGGTGGCCGCGCCGACCGTCTCGATCACCGCGTCCACGCGCTGCGGCAGCCGCGCGCCGGACTCCACCGCCTCCACCGCGCCCAGTTCCAGCGCCCGCTTGCGCTTGGCCTCGTCCCGGCTGGTGGCGAACACCCGCAGGCCCGCCGCCTTGCCGAGCACGATCGCGGCCGTGGCGACCCCGCCGCCCGCGCCCTGGACGAGAACCGAGTCGCCTGGGCGCACCCCGGCGTTGGTGAAGAGCATGCGGTACGCGGTGAGCCAGGCGGTGGGCAGGCAGGCGGCTTCGGCGAAGGACAGTTCGGCGGGCTTGGGCAGGACGTTCCAGGTGGGTACCGAGACCTGTTCGGCGAAGGTGCCCTGGTAGCGCTCGGTGAGGATGGAGCGCGGCTCGTTCGGGCCCACGCCGTGGCCGGTCTGGCCGATGACCGAGTGCAGGACGACCTCGTTGCCGTCGGCGTCGACCCCGGCGGCGTCGCAGCCGAGGATCATCGGCAGCTTGTCGTCGCCGAGGCCCACGCCTCGCAGCGACCACAGGTCATGGTGGTTCAGGGACGCGGCCCTGACGTTGACGGTCGTCCAGCCCGGACGTTCCTCAGGGGCCGGGCGCTCCCCCAACTCCAGGCCGGTCAGTGGCTGGTCACGGTCGATTCGGGCGGCGTAGGCAGCGAACATGACCTTGACGATAGGGCGGGCCGGTGCGCGGCGGAACCGCGCACCGGTGTGACACGCGTCCCGGTCAGTCCCTGCCGTACTGCGCCGGAGAGTTCCGGGTCGCCGCGTCCTCATACGAACCCACCACGCCCCGGTCCACATGGAAGGTGGTCAGCGTCGAGACGGGGGACATCGGGTCGCGGCGGTCCTCGATACTGCATCACCTCGGGGGATAACCCCCGAACCCCCAGCCAGACCAGCAGGGCAGAGCCGACTCCCGTCAGTCCCTGCGGTACTGCGCCGGAGAGTTCCGGGTCGCCGCGTCCTCGTACGAACCCACCACACCCCGGTCCACATGGAACGTGGTCAGCGTCGAGACGGGGGACATCGGGTCGCGGCGGTCCTCGATGACCCGCATATGGGTGGAGAAGCGCTCCGGGGTCACCTCGTACACGTCGTAGCCGTAGCGGTTGCCCTCGAAGTACTTGAGATGCGGGTTCGCCGCGCCCATCCGCGGGCCGTTGGTCCGGTTCCAGTCCGCCGAGTACGCGCCCGAGGTCACCGAGTGCGCCGTGAACTCCGTGCCGACGACGGGCGACGAGGTGTCGTCGAAGTCCGTGCGGAGGTCGTCGACGAACGCGGAGTGCCAGTCGCCGGTGATGACGACGAGGTCCTCCAGGCCGCTGCTGTGCACATGCCCCAGGACGTCCTTGCGCTCGGCGAGGAAGCCGTCCCACTGGTCGGTGAACATGTACGAGCCGCCGGGCGAGCCGCGCAGCTGGCTGAGCATGATCGAGTTGGCCCAGACGTGCCAGGTGTCCGGGGCGTTGTCGATGCCGCGCTTGAGCCAGGACTTCTGCTCGGCGCCGAGGATGGTGCCGTCGGAGAGGTTCTGCGCCGAGCGGTACGAGCGCAGGTCCAGAACGGTCAGCTCCAGCAGGTCGCCCCAGCGGCGCACCCGGTGGATCTCGGGGTCGGGCAGCGCGGATTCGCCGAAGCTGTCGCGGTGCGGCATGTGCTCGAACCAGGCCTGGAACGCGGCCGCCTTGCGCTGCATGAAGGGTGCGCCGCCGCCGGTGCCGCTGAAGTCGTTGGCGACCTCGTGGTCGTCCCAGGTGAGGAACCAGGGGTGGGCGGCGTGCGCCTCGCGCAGGGAGGCGTCGCCCTTGTAGAGGGCGTGCCGCTTGCGGTAGTCGCCGAGGGTGAAGGTCGCGCCGCCCTCGTGGTCGCGGACATGGCTCTCGGGGACGCCGCCGACCTGGCCGTGCTCATAGATGTAGTCGCCGAGGTGGACGACGAAGTCGACGTTCTCGCGGGCGATGCCGCGGTGCGCGGCGTAGAAGCCGTCGTGGAAGGCCTGGCAGTTGGCGGCGGCGAAGCGGACCGCGCCGACGCTCCCGGTGGGGGCGGTCTTCGTACGGCCGACCCGGCTGGTCTTGCCGAGCGCGGTGAAAGCGTAGAAGTAGTGGCGGCCCGCGCTCAGTCCGCTGACGGGTACGTGCACGCTGTGGCCGAGCGTCGCGGACGCGGGGGCCGTGCCGCGGGCGACGACCGTACGCAGCTGGGCGTCCTCGGCGACGACCCAGTCGACCTCGACGACGTCGGGGAGGTTCTGCTCGGCGGCGAGCGGCTCGGGCGCGAGCCGGGTCCACAGCACGACGGACGACGGCTGCGGGTCGCCGGAGGCGACGCCGAGGGTGAACGGGGCCGGGTCGTAGTCCGCGCCCAGCGCCTCGGCGGCCTCGCGGGCCTGTGCGGGCGAGAGCCCGGCGGCCAGCGGCCAGACGACGCCGAGCGCGCCGGACGCGGCGGCGGCCTTCAGCAGATCACGGCGGTTCAGCTTCGGGGTCACGACCGGCCTCCAGCGGCGTCGACGGTTGCGGCGGCGCTGCGGGCCTCGGCGGCGTCGCGGGCTCCGGCCGCGGTGAGGGTGAGGGATATCGCGTCCGCGTAACCGTCGTTGGACGTGCCGCTTCCGGTACGGGTGAAGACGAGCAGGACGCGGGCGGTGCGGGCGCCCGGCGGTACCGCGGACTGAGCCGTGCGCTCCAGCAGGCCGGTACGGCGCTTGCGCTCGCCCGCGGTGACGGGCCCGAGCACGTTCAGCGCGACCGGGGTCCCCTTGGCGTCCCGGAACTCGACGGACAGCCGTACGCCGTCCTCCTGGGACGCGTAGCCGCCGAGCCAGGCGCCGACCGCGTACCGCACCTGGCCCGCGTCGACGGCCGCGTGCCCGGTCGCCCCGCTCGCGGGCAGGTCGATGTCCTGCACCAGAGCGGTCTGCGGCGAGTTGCCGCCGGAGAAGAACCGGCTGCCGCGCTGGGCGGGTCCCGGATCCTTCGGCCCCGGATAGCCCCCGCCGAAGGTGTAGTCGATCAGCGCGGGCGCTCCCCGCGCGATCCGCCAGCCGGTGACCGAGCCGACTGGCTCAGCGGTGCCTCCCGGCCCGCTTTCCGCGTCGCCGTTCACGACGAGATTCATCCACGTCTCCCCTGGGTGGTCTGGTGTGCTGCGGTGTCGCGCCACGGCTGCTGATCCCAGCAGCCGCGCGTGAACCACGGGAAGCCCTTCCCCAAACTTTCTCGACCAACCTGTACGGACAAGTGGAAATCTCGGCGGACGGAAACACGAGGAAGGGACCGCCATACGGCGATCCCTTCGGATGTTTCTGCGCGCACCGGCACATCCCGCACAAACGCGCACCACCTCATCCCGCACACCCGTGATCCCGCTGATCCCGCACACCCGTGATCCCGCGCGCCGGTCCGCGTACGACGGAGGCCCCGCCCGATGTCGCGTCGGGCGGGGCCTCACAGGCGTACGGCCAGGTCGGCCGGGCGGCGGGTCAGCGGTGAGCGACGCCCTCCGCGCGGGCCGCGGCCGCCACCGCGGCCGTGACGGCCGGGGCGACCCGCTCGTCGAACGGCGACGGGATGACGTAGTCCGCGGACAGGTCCGAGCCGACCACGTCGGCCAGCGCGTCGGCCGCGGCGATCTTCATGCCCTCGGTGATCCGCGAGGCCCGCACCTGGAGCGCCCCGGCGAAGATGCCGGGGAACGCCAGCACGTTGTTGATCTGGTTCGGGTAGTCCGACCGACCGGTGGCGACGACCGCCGCGTACTTGTGCGCGACGTCCGGGTGCACCTCGGGGTTCGGGTTGGCCATGGCGAACACGAACGAGCGCGGCGCCATCGAGGCCACGGCGGCCTCCGGCACCGTACCGCCGGACACGCCGATGAACACGTCCGCGCCGGACAGCGCGTCCTCGAGCGAGCCGGTCAGCCCCGCCTTGTTGGTGATCTCGGCGAGCTCCCGCTTGACCTCGGTGAGGTCCTCGCGGTCCCGGCTGACGACGCCCTTGCGGTCCGCGACCGCGACATCGCCGATGCCCGCCTCCAGCAGGAACTTGGCGATGGCGACACCCGCCGCACCGGCCCCGGAGATGACCGCGCGCAGGTCGCCGAGGGTCCGGTCGGTCAGCCGCGCGGCGTTGCGCAGCGCGGCCAGGGTGACCACGGCCGTGCCGTGCTGGTCGTCGTGGAAGACCGGGATGTCCAGCCGCTCCTGGAGCTTGCGCTCGATCTCGAAGCAGCGCGGCGCCGAGATGTCCTCGAGGTTGACGCCGCCGAAGGAGGGGGCGAGCCGCACCACGGTGTCGACGATCTCGTCGGTGTCGGTGGTGGAGAGCGCGATCGGCACCGCGTCCACGCCGCCGAACTGCTTGAACAGGATCGCCTTGCCCTCCATCACGGGGAGCGAGGCTTCCGGGCCGATGTCGCCGAGGCCGAGCACCGCGGTGCCGTCGGTCACGACGGCCACCACGTTCGACTTCCATGTGTAGTCGTGGACGAGCTCCGGCTGCTCGGCGATCGCGCTGCACACCTTGGCGACGCCCGGCGTGTACGCGAGGGACAGGTCGTCCTTGTCACGCACCGGCACGGTGGCCTGCACGGCCATCTTGCCGCCACGATGCAGCGCGAAGGCCGGATCGAAGGGCTCTTCCGTGCCCTCGGCGCCGGCGTCGCTGCGAGGATTGACGATCTCCGCTGCCACTTTTGTCTGACCCCTTAAGTCTTAATCGTTGAGGGTGGCCACTCCCTGGTTGGGGGGTGGGCGGGCACCGCGTCCGTGCCTTGCTTCGGCGGTTGGACCACCCCCGCAAGGGAGAGGTACGAACGCGCGGGCGCGCCGCACACGCGCCCTGAGCCCCGGATGAGGGGTGTAACCGACTGTTCTACAGGATGGGTCCTGCCGGGCACGAGCCGATATCCGTTCGACCCTGGACCTAGTGTCCTATTTGCCCCAATAATCCCATCGGGGTGTCCGCATCGCGAGACTAGTGCGGATTATTTACGGTTGAGTGGTTCGTCCCATGCCGCCAGAGCCCCGGAATTCCGGGCCGCCGTTCGTCCGCGATCTCCCGTTATCTGATTTTGACATGGTGAGCCCCCTGAACAGCCACGTCCGAATGGCAAGATGCCCCTCATCACACACGTTGGCGACAGCCACAGAGGTGTGCGCATACCGCTCGACCACTCCATCACCCGCCGGAGGACGCACCATGACCGCCAGCACCACCCGACGCACCACCGCCGCGAAGTCCCGGATTGCCGCGGTCGGCGCAATCGCGGTCGCCGGAGCCCTCATGCTCACCGCCTGCGGTGACCAGACGGAGAAGTCCGAGGAGAGCAGCCCGAAGAAGACCGACAAGACGGCGGAGAGCACGGAGGGCACGGAGAGCGCCGCCGGCAAGGCGCCGCTGTTCGACAAGCTGCCCAAGAAGTACCAGGACGCCGGTGTCATCAAGGTCGGCTCGGACATCGCGTACGCGCCCATGGAGTTCATGGACGAGGACAACAAGCCCGCGGGCGTCGACATCGACATCGCCAACGCGCTCGGCAAGGTGCTCGGCGTCGACTTCAAGTTCGAGAGCGGCACCTTCGACCAGCTGATCCTCAACCTGAACAGCAACCGCCAGGACGTCGCCATCTCGTCCATCACGGACACCAAGGAGCGTCAGGAGGGTGCGAGCAAGGACGCCGAGGGCGGCGCCGACTTCGTGAACTACTTCAAGGCCGGGTCCGCGATCCTGGTCCAGAAGGGCAACCCCAAGGGCATCGAGACCCTGGACGACCTGTGCGGCCTGAGCGTCGCCGCACAGCGCGGCACCGCCAACGAGGACCTGCTGAAGGCCCAGCAGAAGAAGTGCGGCGACAAGAAGATCAAGGAGTTCGTCGCCGACCAGGACAGCGACTCCATCACGCAGCTCCAGACCAAGCGCTCGGACGCGGTCATCACCGACTACCCGGTGGCGCTCTACAACGAGCTGGAGGCCGGTGACGGCAAGCTGTTCGAGGTCGTCGGCGAGCAGATCGACGCCGCCCCGTACGGCATCGCGGTCAGCAAGAAGAACCCCGAGCTGCGGGACGCCCTCAAGGAGGCCGTCCAGGCGATCATCGACGACGGCAGCTACATCGAGGTGCTCAAGAAGTGGAAGGCCGAGAGCGGCGCCATCGAGAAGGCCACGATCAACGCGGGCAAGTGAGCCCCGCGCGCGACCTCTCCACTCCGTACATATGTAAGGCAGCAACCTCGTGACCGAACCGAGCGACAAGGTCCCCGACTCGTCCGACGACAAGGACGAGACGTCCCTCAAGAAGGACCAGGACAAGGCCTCCCTCAAGAAGGACCAGGGGAACAAGGAGCCCGTCCGGAAGGACGACGACGGGCCCGTCAAGGACGGCGACGGGCCCGGACTCCCGGCCTCCACCACCCACCCGGAGGCCATCAAGGCGATCCCCGTCCGGCACTACGGCCGCTGGATCGGCGCCGTCGTCGTGCTCGCCCTGCTCGCCCTGCTCGTGAACGCGTTCGCGAGCGCCAATATCCAGTGGAGCGTGGTCGGCGAGCAGCTCACCAACGGCACCTTCGCCTGGGGCGCCTGGGAGACCCTCAAGATCTCGGTCTTCGCCATGGTGATCGGTGTCGTACTCGGCACCGTCCTCGCGGTGATGCGGCTGTCCCCGAACAAGCTGCTGGCCACCGTCGCCTGGGGCTACATCTGGTTCTTCCGCGGCACCCCGGTGCTGGTGCAGCTCTTCCTCTGGTTCAACCTGTCGCTCGTCTTCGAGACGCTGAACCTCATGCCGTTCTACAAGAACGAGATGAACGAGGTCATCACGCCGTTCGTGGCCGCGCTCCTCGCGCTCGGCCTCAACGAGGCGGCGTACATGGCGGAGATCAGCCGGGCCGGCATCCAGTCGGTGGACACGGGCCAGACCGAGGCCGCGCAGGCGCTCGGCATGAAGGGCACCAAGACCATGCGGCGGATCATCCTCCCGCAGGCCATGCGGGTGATCATCCCGCCGACCGGCAACGAGTTCATCAACATGCTGAAGACCTCGTCGCTGGCGTTCGCCATCGGCTACGGCGAGCTGTTCCTGCGCGGCCGTGAGTTCGGCTCCAGGACCCTGGCGATCATGGAGGGATTCATCCTGATCTCTCTCTGGTACCTGCTGCTCACCACCGTGTTCAGCATCGGCCAGTACTACCTGGAGCGGTACTACGCGCGCGGCAGCAACCGCGCCCTGCCGCTGACCCCGCTCCAGCGCATCAGGCTCCAGCTCACCTCGTTCCGTAACCCGAACCGGGTGGGAGGCACCGCCGTATGAGTTCCGAGACCGCACACCCGATGGTGAAGGCCGAGGGCGTCCACAAGTCCTTCGGTCACGTCGAAGTCCTCAAGGGCATCGACCTCGAGGTCGCCCAGGGCGAGGTGTTCTGCCTGGTCGGCCCGTCCGGTTCGGGCAAGTCGACCTTCCTCAGGTGCATCAACCACCTGGAGCAGATCAACGCCGGACGGCTGTACGTCGACGGCGAGCTGGTCGGCTACCGCCAGAAGGGCGACAAGCTGTACGAGCTGAAGGACAGCGAGGTCGCCCTGAAGCGCCGGGACATCGGCATGGTCTTCCAGCGCTTCAACCTGTTCCCGCACATGACCGCGGTCGAGAACGTCATGGAAGCGCCGGTCCAGGTCAAGGGCGAGGCCAAGGCCGTCGCCAGGGCCCGCGCGGAACGGCTGCTCGACCAGGTCGGCCTGGCCGACAAGGGCGGCAACTACCCCTCGCAGCTCTCCGGCGGCCAGCAGCAGCGCGTGGCGATCGCCCGCGCGCTGGCCATGGAGCCCAAGCTGATGCTCTTCGACGAGCCCACGTCGGCGCTCGACCCGGAGCTGGTGGGCGACGTCCTGGACGTCATGCGCGAGCTCGCGGAGTCCGGCATGACGATGATCGTCGTGACGCATGAGATGGGCTTCGCGCGCGAGGTCGGCGACTCGCTGGTGTTCATGGACGGCGGCGTGGTCGTCGAGGCCGGTCACCCCAGGGACGTGCTGACCAACCCGCAGCACGACCGCACCAAGTCCTTCCTGTCGAAGGTCTTCTGAGGCCGGTACGCCGGGATACACCGGAACGCACACGAGGCGGTACGGACCCAAGGGCCCGTACCGCCTCGCCCGCGTACCCGGCCTATGCGCTGGCCGTCCGGTTACTTGAGCCCGAGCACCAGCGCGTCCGACGGCGAGGCCCACACCGCGCGCGCCTCGCCGAAACCCTTCTCGCGCAGTACGCGCGCGTGCCACTCGACCGGCGGGGTGTCGCCGTCCGCGTGCTCGCCGTAGATCCGGAACCGCTCGGCGGTCGGCTCGGCGAGCACCGGGTCCTTGGCGGCCACCTCCCACCACTGCCGCCAGTCCAGGGCCCCGTCGGCCTTGGCGCGGTCCATCGCGGCGTGCCGCTGCTCGCGGTCGGCGGCGTTGATCCGCGGGGTCGACGGGTCCGGCATGTGGTCGGCGTTCATGAAGACGCCGCCGTCCCGGACCAGCCCGGCCACCTGCCCGTACAGCTCGGCCAGCGGGCCGCTGTGCAGCCAGTGCAGCGCGGTGGCGGTGAGCACGGCGTCGTAGGTGCCGTACGGCAGCGAGTCCGTCCAGCGCGGGTCCTTGAGGTCGGCGGTGACGAAGGTGACCCGGTCGTCGCCCGCGAAGGTACCCTGGGCGATCGCCAGCAGCGCGGGGTCGAGGTCGACGCCCGTGCTGACCGCCTTGGGGAACCGCTTGAGCAGCCGGTCGGTGATACTGCCCGTGCCACACGCCAGATCCAGCACCCGTGGTGCGGGGCCGACCAGCGCCTCGACCATGTCCAGCATCACCCGGAACCGCTCCTCGCGGTCCGGCAGATACGCCTCCTGCTGCCGGTCCCAGCTGTCCTGCCAGGCGCGCCAGTCGGTGCCCGGCGTGGTGGTGGACGTCGACTCGGTCATGCGACCCTTCCTCACTCCCCAAGGTAATACCCTGAAGATAAATTCACCTATTACTCTTCCCGATGCCGACGACGATAGCCCGCGCCCGTAAGGACTACAAGTGGAACTGGCCTATTACTCTGACTATGCCGTGCGACTGGTCAACACCGAGGAGCCAGGCCGCGGCAAGGACGTCCTCACCACGGTCGGGGCGGTACGCGACCTCTTCGGCGACAACGCCTCGGCGGCGCGGCGCGCGGCCGACGCCGACGTCACCCGGTTCCGCTCGGTACGGGCCAGGCTGCGCGCGGTCTTCGAGGCGGCGGACGAGGACGACGAGACCCTCGCCGTGGACCTCCTGAACTCCCTCCTCCTGGAGTTCCCGGTCAGCCCGCAGATCGCCGGGCACGACTACCGGGACGACGACGGCCGCCCCCTGTGGCATATGCATCTCGCCGACCACCCGTCGAACGCGACGGCGGGCTACGCGGCGATCGCCTCCATGGGCCTGGCCTTCCACCTCACCGAGTACGGCGTCGACCGCCTCGGCCTGTGCGAGGCCGCCCCGTGCCGCAACGCCTACCTCGACACCTCGACCAACCGCTCCCGGCGCTACTGTTCGGACCGCTGCGCGACCCGCGCCAACGTCGCCGCCTACCGCGCCCGCAAGCGCGAGGAAGCCGACCGGTCGGCGAACACCGGCCGCACCGCCGACAAGGCCCAGGACACCGCCCCGGCCACCGACCGCACCACGCCCTGAACCCCGCCGCGCCCGCCGGCGCCCCGCGCCCCGGTCCCGCGGGCCCCGGCCCCGCGCGGTTCGGCCCCGCGCGGCCGGACGCGGAGCCGGACCCGCCCCAGCACCAGCTCCGCCGGAACCGTCCCATAGTCCGTGCTGTCACCGCCAGCGAAGGAGTTGTCGCCGAGCACCCACCAGCCGCCCTCGCGCCGCTCCACGGCCCGCTTGACGACCAACAGGTCCTGCTGGAAGGGATGGCGCAGCACCACGACGTCACCGGCCCGCACCCGCGCCCCGTAGTGCACCAGCAGCCGGTCCCCGTGCCGCAGCGTCGGCACCATCGAGGGACCGTGCACCTCGGCGACCCCGAACAGCGCCCTGGCCCCGCGCATCGCGTCCCCCGCGCGCCCCGGCTCGCGCTCCCGTTCCCGCATCAGACACCTCCCGGTCCGGCCCACCCTCAGTGTGCCGTCCCATCCTCCACTCGACCCAGTCCGACCCTGGACTTTTGTCCTAAGCCACCGGGGGCACCCGCGAAAAGCCGTCCCCCACGGAGTAATGTCGCACCTTGAGAAGACGATCACGAGGAAGGACAGCTCAATGCTCTCCCGCCTGTTTGCCCCCAAGGTGACGGTCAGCGCCCACTGCGACCTGCCCTGCGGCGTGTACGACCCCGCCCAGGCCCGTATCGAGGCGGAGTCCGTCAAGGCCGTCCAGGAGAAGATGGGCGCCAACGACGACCCGCACTTCCAGGCCCGCGCCACCGGCATCAAGGAGCAGCGCGCCGAGCTCGCCAAGCACCACATCTCGGTGCTCTGGAGCGACTACTTCAAGCCCCCGCACTTCGAGAAGTACCCGGAGCTGCACCAGCTGGTCAACGACGCCCTGAAGGCCCTCTCGGCCGCCAAGGGCTCGACGGACCCGGCCACGGGCCAGAAGGCGCTGGACTACATCGCCCAGATCGACAAGATCTTCTGGGAGACGAAGAAGGCCTGATCTCAGCCCAGGCCGCCTGACCCGCGCTTTCACGGGTCTGGCCGCCTACCTGTCCGCACCCGGCCCGCAGGCCGCCGAACACGGCGTCCATGACGGACCGGGTGCGGTCTTCTTCCCCCGGCGTCACATCGCAGCAGGGCAAGCGTCGCCTGATGCGGCCCCGCTAGCAGTGCGGCCGATTGCAGAGGAAGCAGCCGTCCCAGAGCGGGAGCGCGCTGAGGACCCGGTGGCGCACGCACGAGGCCATCGCGGCCTCGTCCGGGCCGGGGAAGCCGCGTGCGGCACCGCTGTCGGCGGACGGGGCGCAGGACTCCACCATGACCGTGAAGCGGTGCAGGTAGTCGGACTCCGCCAGGTCGAACCCGACGGCGCCCCGCCCCATGACGTTCTGGTCTTGCAGGGTCAGCAGCGCCGCGAAGCGGAAGTCCCAGTCCTCGGAGGCGAGATCGGACACGGCAAGCATCAGCACGTCGACGAACACCGCGGTGGCGCCATTGGACAGGTCCAGGTCATGACTGTCGCCGGAGAAGATGTTGCTCACCGACCTATGATGCGATCCCGGCCCTCCGCCTGCTTGAAGAAGACGCGTGACGGAGAGCCGGACCCCGACGTCACCTTCCTCCCCTGCGACATCGAGGAAGCCGTGGCCACTCTCGAATGCCCCATACCGAGCGATGTGTTCCTCCAGGATGGTGCGGGCCCGCTCGATCGTGGCCTGCCTCGACGGGCAGGCGCCGGTGCGCTGGCCGTGGCCAGCGGCTGAGTACCCGTACTCATACGGCCTGAGCTCGCGCACGGACGCCGTGTCCAGCCGCGCTCTCCTACGTTGCCGCCATGGAGAATCACCGACCTCGTACGCCCCGCGACCGCCGAGCCGCCTCGGTCGCGCTTCGCCTGCTGGCCGGGGCGGCGGTCAGCTGGCTGGCGGTCGTGGTGGCGTTCCAGGGATTCCTCATGGGCCTGGACGGCACGCATTGCGAGACCATCAGGATCTTCTACGCGCGGTGTGACGCTCTCACGGACTGGACGTCCCGGATTCTGGTTCTCGGCGTGGTTCCGGCCGCCTGGATCATCGCCGTCAGCGGGCTCTGCCTGCCGCCTTCGCGCGCCGCGCGCTGCTGGGCGTACGGAACGGCCGGGATGCTCGCAGCCTGGCCGACGGCTCACCTCATCGCGTACCGCTGACGCGTCCGGTCTGGCTGGGCGGCAGTGGGAGCGGGAGGCCGGGGAGGCCGTCGATGCTGTGCTCGATGTGCTCCTTCTTGGCGAAGTACGCGCTCAGCGAGGCGTCGTCCTCGCGCGCGAAGCGCCTGGCGTGCAGGTCGCGGTCCTCGTCGTACGACATGAAGGGCACCCCGTACCCGCAGCTGTCGCGGATGAGTTCCGCGGTCACGACGATGACAGCGCGCAGCCCGTGGAGGGCGGGGTCGATGTCGGGGAAGTGCTCAAGGAGTTGCGGGAAGCGCGGGTCGTCGCGGAAGACGGGCTCGCCCCGGCCGTGCACCCGGACGATGTTGGGCGGGCCTTGAAAGGCGCACCACATCACGGTGATCCGGCCGTTCTCGCGAAGGTGGGCGATGGTCTCGGCGGTGCTGCCCGCGAAGTCCAGGTAGGCGATGGTCTGTTCGTCGATGACGGCGAACGAGCCCCGCAGCCCCTTCGGGGAGAGGTTGACCGTGCCGTCCTCGGCCAGCGGAGCGGTCGCGGTGAAGAACACCGGCTGCGCCTCGATGAACGTGCGCAGCCTGCCGTCTATGCGTGCGTAAGTCTTTCCCATGTCTAACGATTATTCACCGCGATCGTTCGCCTGTCTAACGAGGGTAGGGTGGGCGGGCCAGCGGCCAGCGGCCAGCGGCCAGCAACGGAGAACAGAGGTGTGCGCGTTGACTGAGGTAGTCCTGTTCCACCACGCGCAGGGACTGACGCCCGGCGTCGTCGCCTTCGCCGACGACCTGCGGCGCGCCGGGCACACCGTGCACACACCCGACCTGTTCGACGGTCGCACCTTCGGCACGCTGGAGGAAGGGGCGCGCCACGCCGAGGGGATCGGGTTCCGCGAGGTGGCCGCGCGCGGCGTACGAGCGGTCGACGAGCTGACGGACAAGCGGGCGGGCGGGCTGGCGGGCGGCTTGGTGTACGTCGGGTTCTCGCTCGGGGTGCTTCCGGCGCAGCGGCTGGCGCAGACGCGGGACGGCGCGCTCGGGGCGCTGCTCTGCCATGCCTGCGTGCCGACGGCGGAGTTCGGGTCCGGCGGCTGGCCCGACGGCGTGCCGGTGCAGGTGCACGCGATGGACGCCGACCCGTTCTTCGTGGGCGACGGCGACCTCGACGCCGCGCGGACACTGGCCGACGAGGCCGAGCACGGGGAGCTCTTCCTGTATCCCGGCGACCAACACCTGTTCGCCGACAGCTCGTTGCCGTCGTACGACGACGCCGCCACCACGCTGCTCCGAGAGCGGGCGCTCGCGTTCCTCGGCTCCTTCGGCGACGGGCGACGACGCGTCCCGTAGGGTCGGCGCATGCTCATCTGGCTCAACGGCCCCTTCGGCGGCGGCAAGACCCAGAGCGCGTACGAACTCCGGCGGCGACTGCCCGGCAGTGTCGTCTGCGACCCCGAGCACGTCGGATTCGGTCTGCACCGGATGACGCCGCCGCGGCTGCGCGGGGACTTCCAGGATCTGCGGGCCTGGCGGCAGGGCGTGTACGAGGTGCTCGACCTGGTACTCGCCCGGCACGACGGCACGGTGATCGCGCCCATGACCGTGGTGGAGCCCGTGTACTTCCAGGAGATCGTCGGTCGGCTCAGGGAGCGCGGCCACGACGTGCGGCACTTCGCCCTGCTCGCCCAGCGCGAGACGGTGCTGCGGCGGCTGCGCGAGCGGGGTTTCGGGCGCGCCGTGCGGATCGTGGCCGGGAAGGACGCGCCGCCGCGGCGGGAGAGCTTCGCGGTGGCGAAGCTGGACGGCTGTCTGGAGCGGCTGCGTGCCCCGGAGTTCGCCGAGCATGTGTGGACGGACCGGCTCACGGTCCCGCAGGTCGCCGACCGCGTCGCGGCCTCGGCCGGGCTGACCCTGGCGCCCGACACTGGGAGCACGCTGCGTGGACGGGTGCGCCGGGCCTGGACCGGGGCCAGGCACATCCGGTTCGACTGACGTCGGGCGCGGGCGACGTCGGGCTCGGGCGACGCCGGGCGCGGCTGGCGGCCACGGGGACGGGCCTTGGCCGATCGGCGCGGATGACGCCCGCTGCTTGTGGCGCTGGGCGCTTGTGGCGCGACGATCGGCAACCCCCCGTGGAGTGCCCGTACCCCCTGGCCGTACCCAAGGGCCCCGAAGGGCCCCCCGTACGCACGGCCCGACGCGCATGGCGCTGGTCAAGCGTCCCGCTCGCGGCCGTGCGGGGGATCGTGATCAATCGTCGCAGGCGGTACCGGCCCGGACGTCGGACCTGGGGAGGAGTCGTACGCTCCTACTTGAGGCCGCCGCGGCGGCACCGCCTAGGTCGTACCGTCGTGGTCGCACCGGGGGCGTACGCGTAAGTCAGTGTTGAGGGAAGTCGGGGACGCCGTGATCCGGGTGCTTGTCGTGGATGACGAGGAGTTGGTAAGGGAAGCGCTGCGGCGGCTCCTCGAAGCCGAGGACGGCTTCCAGGTGTCCGCCTGCGACGGCTCCGCGGCCCTGGACACCGTACGGCGCACCGCACCCGACGTCGTCCTGCTGGACATCGTCATGCCCCCGCCCGACGGGCTCACCCTGCTCACCGCGCTACGGGAGCTGCCACAGCCGCCCCCGGTCGGCATGCTGACCACCTTCGACGTCCCGGACCAGCTGGAGCTGGCCCTGACCGGCGGCGCGGCCGGTTTCCTGCTCAAGGACAGCGCGCCCGCGCTGCTGGGCCAGGCCGTACGGGTACTCGCCGCCGGCGGCGTCGTGTGCACCCCGAGCGACAGCCACGCCGCAGTCACCCGGCTGCTGAACGCCCTGCCCGAGCCGCCGCGCGCACTCGACGACGACACGCCGCTGGCAGGCCTCACCCCGCGCGAGCGCGAGGTGCTCACGCTGCTCGCCATCGGCCTGTCGAACGCCGACATCGGCGATCAGCTGGCCATCGGCGTGACCACCGTGAAGACCCATATCTCGGCGCTGAAGCGCAAGCTCCACGCGTCGAGCCGGGTCGCCCTGGCCACCGTGGCGCAGCGGGCGGGGCTGGCGTGAGCGCCCGCTGGCGGAGCCGGGCGACCGACGCGGTGCTGGTCGCCCTGGCCCTGGTCGAGGCGGTCGCCACCCGCGCGTGGGGGCCCGGCTGGGTGTTCGGCGGGGCGCTCCTCGTGGCCTGCGCGCTCGCCGCGCGCGACCGCTTTCCCCGTACGGTGCTGATCCTCGCGCTGCCGGGTCTGGCCAGCGGCTATCTGTGGCTGCCAGCGATCTTCGCCCTGTACAAGGTGGCCGCGACGCCCCGACACCGCGCGGAGCCCTGGGCCTGGGCGGGCGTGGCGGGGGCGGTGGCCTTCTACCCCTGGCCCCATCTGGGGCCCCTGTCCTGGGCCTGGGAGGACGTCACGCTGGCCCTGCTCAGCGCCGCGATGCTGGTCCTCGCCCCCGTCGCGCTCGGGCTGCTGGCCGCGTCGCGCCGCGAACTGGCCGCCAAGGCGGCCGAGCTGGCGCTCAGCAGGCAGCGGGCACAGGCGCTGGCCGCCGAGCGGGCCACCACGGCCGAGCGGGCCCGGATCGCCCGTGAGATGCACGACAGCGTCGCCCACCACCTCAGCCTGATCGCGCTCGGCAGCGATCCCGACGCGCCCGTACGCCGCCAGGCCGAGGACGCGCTCGCCGAACTCCGCGGCGCGGTCAGCGCCCTGCGCGCGCCCGGCCTGGCGGCGCTGCCCGCGCTGATCGAGACGGCGGGTCCCGCCGTACGCCTGGACTCCGATCCGGCGGGGCTCGGCGGCTGCCCGCTCCCGGTGCAGCAGGCGGCGTACCGCGTCGTCCAGGAGGCCCTCACCAACGCCCGCAAGCACGCGCCCGGCAGCCAGATCGAGGTCCGGGTCGCCGTGGAACGCGACGCGTCCGCCGGTGCCTCCGCCGGTGCCTCCGCCGGTGTCTCCGCCGACGCCTCGGGCGCGCGGCCGTGCGGGTCCGCGGACGCGCACGGCCGCGTGTCCGGTGACGCTCTGCGGGCCACGGTGCGTGCCACCCCTGGGGACTGCCCCGGCGCCGCCGCCCAGGACCTGCCAGCCGGCGGCGGCCATGGTCTGACCGGGCTGCGCGAACGCGTGACGGAGCTGCACGGCACCCTGCACGCGGGTCCCACCCCGGACGGCGGCTTCCACGTCCAGGCCGTACTCCCGCTCGGGACCGCCGCGGCGTAAGCCAGGGCGGGGCGAGTCAGGCCAGGGGGCCAGGTCAGGTTCGCGGTCGAGGCAGCCTGTAGCGACAGCGACGGCCTGGTCCCGCCCCTGGACCCGCTCGGCCGTGTGACCCACTCTTGACACATGCCGTTCCCGACGCCGCCTCCTGGGCCGCCCCCGGATCAACCGGGCCCGCCAGCCCCGCCGCCCCCAGGCGGTCAAGCCAGCCTGGCCAAGGTGCCCGGCTGGGCGATGCTGCTCGCCGCCGTACTGCTGATCGCCGCCGCCACGGTCGGGACCTGGTGGCTCATCGGTCAGCAGACCCTGGACGTGGCCGACCCCGACTACGCGGTGCGGCCCTGGAACATCCCGGACGACGTCGAGAAGGCACTCGGCGCGGGCGCCATGCTGACCCTCGCGGTCACCGTGCCGCTGTTCGTGGAGTGGACCCGGATCCGGCGGCTCGAACCCGCCTGGTGGTCCGTGCTGGGTCCGCTGCTCGCGGTGGGCGCCGTGGCCGCCCTGGGCCAGCGGGTGATGACGGCCGAGGTCATCGGGGCCAACATCGGCGCGGGACTCGTCGTACTGTTCGGGGCTCCGGTGGCGGCCCTGGTCACGGTGCTGAGCCTGGGGCGCGCGGCGCAACTGGCGCGACGCAGCCGACCTCCCCGGACCTGACCGCGCCCCCGCGTCGGCAGATATCCGATATCCGAGCGCGTCATTGACGGCTCGCGTACGGCACCGGAGCCCCGCGTGGGGGTCTGGTGCCGTACGCGAGCCGTACGCGTGCCGCGCGGGCGGATGGCGCCGTCCGCGTCAGCGTGCGCGGCTCACTCCGCGTCGTCCGGCTCCGCACCGGACGCGACGCGCTGCGCGGAGTTCACCGCGGGGAGCGCGGTCATCCGCGGCAGCAGCTGCGCGGCGAGCAGCGTCGACAGCGCCGAGGTGTCGCCGCCACCGCCCGCGTCGGTGCGCACGACCATCGGCTGCGGGGCCTTCGACGCCAGTTCCGCGCCCACGTCCAAGCGGCGGCGGGCCAGTTCGTACTGGAGCACGGCGCGGTTGTCGCGGTAGGCCTGAGCGAGCCTGCGCTGGGCCTTCGCCTCGTTCTCGGCGGAGATCAGCCCGCTCCGGCCGCGGGTCTCGATCTCGAAGCGGACCTTCTGCGCGTTGGTCTCCTGCTCCTCGAGGAGCTGGGCGACCTCTTCGCGCGCCTTGTTCAGCGCGGCCTTGACCTCGACGATGCGCGCGTCACGCACCTTCTTGGCCCGCTCGATGTCCATGCCCAGGCTGTCGATCCGGCGCTTGCGGGTCAGGCCCCACTCCTGCTCGTACGCGGTGCGCTCCTTGGCGACCCGCTCCCGCGTGGCCAGGTGCTGCTGGTACTGCGTGGGCAGCTGCACCTCGGGGATGTTGGAGCCGGTGATGCGGACCCCGTACCGGGAGAGCTGTCGGTTGAGCAGCTCCTGCATATCGGCGACGTCCGAGCCGCGCAGGTCGTACGCCCGCTCGGTGCGTACCTGGCGGGCGCGCTGGCGGATCGCGTCCTGCACCGCGCTGGACAGCACCAGGTCGAAGTTCCCCGCGCCGATGGTGCGGACGAACAGCACCGCGTCGTGAATGCGGAACTTCAGGAAGAACTCGATGGACCTCAACGGCACGTTCTCCTGCGTCGGGCAGGCCATCACGGGTGCCGAGTACGGGATCTCGGTGGCGATGTCCACGACGAAGTCGACCCGTGACCACGGGTGCCACAGGTAGTGGCGGCCGGGCTCCAGGGTGCGGGTGACCGCGCCGTACCGGGTGAGGACGCCGTGGGTGCCCTGCTCGATCTCGACGATCGACGAGCGCCACCACCACAGCCCGCCGACCAGCAGCAGCACCACGCCGATCGCGTACGCGAGACCGGCGAGCGCGCCGTACGCGACGTCGCCCACGGCGCCCGAATCGGCCTCCTTGACGGACAGCATCACCCCGCACAGCAGGGCGAAGACGCCGCCCCACAGCGGCAGCATCCACCACAGCCTGCGGCGGTGGCGCGGGATGATGACCGGGACCAGGGTGCCCGCCTCGCCGCCGCGCAGCAGTTGGGGGATCTCGCTCCAGGAGGCCACGGCCTCCGAGATGACCGACCTCTGGCTCATACGTGCGGTGCTCATTCGCCTGCCTCCTCGAAGAGGTCGCCGCCCTGGGGCGTCTCGGGCGTCTCGGGCGTCTCGGGGTTGTCAGGCGCTACGGGCGCGCCGCCGGACTCGGCCGCGGACCCGTCTCGCGGACCCGACGCCGTCGTGGGCGCGGTCGCGGTCGCCGCGGGCACGGTCGGCCGCTCGGCCTCCAGCAGGGTCTCGATCTCCCCCTGCCGTTCGGCGATACGGCTGGACACCTCCGCGAGCCTGTCCCGTACGGCGGCCATGTCGGCGTCCGTGAACAGCTCGCCGCCCCGCTCGCCGACCAGTTCCCTGGCGAGCGCCAGGAAGTCGACCCCGGCGCCGCCGTCGACGCCGTCCGCGCCGATCCTGACCAGCTGCGGCAGGTGGTCGGCGACCCCCTCCAGGGTGTCCAGGATCTGCTGCTGGTAGCGGTACTCGAGGATCTCCGGGGCCTGCGCCGCGGTGACCGCGCGGATGTCCAGGGCCTGCGCCTCCAGCAGCGCCGCGTTGGCCTTGGCCTCCGACTCGGCCTGGACGTACCGCTGGCGGGCCAGCGCCTGGGCGCGGTTGGTCTCGCGCTCCACGGCGGTGTCCATCTGGGCCTGGTACTGGGCGATGTCCGCCTGGATCGCGGACAGCGTCTCGTGGCTGGTGGCCAGTTCCTTGGTCAGGTCGCCCTCGTCCTGCTCCTTGCGGAGCTGGAGCGCGTACTCATGGGTGTACGCCTCCTTGGCTACGCGCACCATCTCCGGGGCCGCCAGGTCCATCCGGTAGTTGCGGTCGGACGGCTCGGCGTGCGTGATGTTCGCGTTGGTCAGCTCGACCGCGGGCCGGAACTGCTGGTTCAGCTGCTCCAGGAGCCGCCCGGTGTCCTCGCCCACCATGTCGTAGATCCCGGCCGCCTCCTGCTCGTAGATCAGGCTTCGGATCGTCTCGCTGACGGCGTTGCTCAGCTTCTCCTCGAAGCCGCGCACCGCGCCCAGGGTGTAGACGAACTCGCTGGGGTCGCTGATCCGGAACTGGATGAACAGGTCGATGGACGCCTTCACACCGCCCTTGGTCGGCGCTTCGCGCACCGGCGCGTTGAAGGGGTACTCGCGGGTGGTGTTGACGATGTACGAGACCCTCTTCCAGGGGCTCAGCAGGATCACCCGGCCGGGGCCGACCACTTTCTCCAGCTTGCCGAAGCGGGTGATCATGGCCTGGCTGCCGTCCGGCACCATCACCATGCCCTGCCGCCACCAGACGAAGGCGACGGCCAGCAGCGCGAGCACCCAGTAGTGGACGCCGAACAGCGGGTTACTCAGGACGTCGCTGCCGGTCGCCGCGACGACGATGGTGCCCACGAGGCCGATCACCAGGAGCAGCAGCACCGGCAGCATGCTGATCAGGGAACGGCCCTTGGGGATCACCATCGGGCAGATGACGTGCACCATCTCGCGGCCCTCGCGCTGCTGTTCGCTGCGGTTGAGGGTCTCGCCCGCGTCGTCCAGCGGGACGGTCTGCTGGACCATGACGGTGGCGATGGAACCGCCCTGCTCGCGGGCCGCGGGGAAGTCGGCCGGGTCCATGCCTTCTTCCTGGGGCTCGGACAGCCCCTCGTCGGAGAAGTCCGGTTCCCCGGTACCGGCCCGTGTCGCGCCGCCGTCCCGGCCGGTGCGGCGGCGCAGTTCCTCCTCGGCCGCCTTCCGTGGGTCCGTTCCGGCGGCCACTGACGAGGCTACGCGTCGAAGGCTCTCCGCCCGCGCTCGTGCCACAGTTCCCCCTTTGTCTTTCCGTCGCTGACGGCCGGTCGCTGGCGACTGGCCCGATCGTGCTGAATGGTCCTGCTCATCCCACACCACGGGGCGCGCCGCGGATAAGGCGGGTGCACCGATCGTGACAACACCGATGTACAGGAGGAAGACACGCGAGAGCCAGCGCCGACGCGTCGAAGATCCCTAGGGTGTCCGAGGTGAGCAGACACATCGCCTTCGAGCACCTGCACAACTTCCGCGACCTGGGCGGCTATCGCACCGCCGACGGGCGCGCCGTGCGCTGGGGCCGCCTGTACCGCGCGGACTCGCTGAGCAAGCTCCGGGGAGCCGATCTGGACCGCTTCCGCGCCTTGGGGATACGCACGGTGATCGATCTGCGCTATCCGTGGGAGATCGCCGCGAAGGGCCGGGTACCGGAGGACCCGGCCCTCACGTACGTCAACCTCAGCGTCGAGCACCGCCCCTACGACCAGGCGGAGATCGACCCCGCGCTCGCCCCGTGGCGGTACCTCGCCGACCGGTTCGCGGAGGTCGCCCTGGACGGGGCCGTCGAGCTCCGGGAGGCCCTGCGGGTGATCGCGTACGGCAGCGAGCCGCAGGTCTTCCACTGCGCGTCGGGCAAGGACCGCACGGGTCTGCTGGCGGCCCTGGTGCTGTCGCTCCTGGGGGTGAGCGAGGACGACGTCGCGGCGGACTTCGCGCTCACCGAACTCGCCACCGAGCGGCTGGTCGCCGACTGGCACGCGGCCCACCCCGGCCGCACTCTGCGCTGGCCGGGCTACGGGCGGGCGCCGGAGGACGTCATCCGGCTGTTCCTGTCCGACCTGCGCGAGACCTACGGTTCCGTCCACGCCTACGCCGTCCAGCACGTCGGCGTCGACGCCCCACTGCTCTCCGCACTGCGCGCCCAACTCCTCACCACTCCTTCCGTTTCCACACCTTCTGAACGTTCTTCCCGTTCTTTCCGTTCCATCCGTTCATCGCCGCCCGAGTAGGGGCCTCCGGGCGCTCCGGGCGCTCCGGGCGCTCCGGGTAAATTGCGCTCATGTCAATACCAGGCTCCCCATCGCATCCGCACGACCCGCACGACCCGCACCGACAGGAGCCGTACCAACAGGAGCCGACGCCCGGCGGGGCGTCGCTCGAACTGCCGCCGCTGGTGATCGGCGGCGCGCCGCCGGACGACGAGCCTCCCGCGCCGCGCGAACCCGTGGCGGGCTGGGTGTGGGCGCTCGGCGGCGCACTGGTCGCCTCGGCCCTCTGGGCCGGGACGCTTTTCACCACCGGCGTCATCGGGGAACAGGCGGACCTCCGGGGATACCGGTTCTCGGAGAACCTCTGCGACACCGTCGCGTACGACGCCTTGCTGGAGCGCTACACATTCGACGGCGAGCCCGACTCGGCCCCCTCTCACTCCTCCGAGCAGGAGGCGCTCGACGAGGGCTACTGCACCCAGAACCTCAAGGACCGCGAGGCGGCCGATGAGTACGCGGTCGCCTTCGTCGCCTCCACCGCCACCTGGCACAAGAAGTCCGATCCCGAGCCCGAGTTCGCCTCGCGGTACGCGACCTACGAGGACCGCGAGGAGGTCGAGAACACGGTCACGCCGGTCGACGGCCTCGGCGACGAGGCATACCTGATCACCGAGAGCTGGGACGAGGGCGATACGGCGGCCACGGCCATCCTCGCGGTGCGCGACGGCTGGTTCACCTACGAGGTGCTCTGGTCGTCGTTCACGGACGAGTCCGGCCGTGACCTGCCCTCACCCGACGCTGTCGCGAAGATGCTCAAGGCCGACACCCGCGCCACACTGGCCGCCCTCAAGTCCTCCGAATCCGCCGAGTCCGCCGAGTCCGCCGAGTCCGCCGAGTCCGCCGAATCCGCCGAATCCGCCGAGTCCGCCGAGTCCGCCTGAGCTGGCTACGCCGACCGGCGCGTCCCGCCCGGGTCCGCCAGCGCGTCCGCCGCGGCGCGTGCGAAGCCCTCCGGGTTGTCCAGCATGATGTTGTGCCCGCAGGCCGGGACCGGGACGACCGAGACCCCCGACGCGGCCAGCGCCTCCCCGCCCGGCAGCGGCCCGTCGGCCTCCGGGAACAGGAAGGCGCGGGGTATTCGCAGATCGAGCAGGAGGTCGCGCATGGTGGGGGCCGTGCCGCGCACGAGCTGTACCGCGCTGCGGTGCAGGGCCTCCCGTCCGGCCAGCCGCATGGTGGACCACCAGTGCGGGCCGACCCGGTCGCGCACCTCGGCCCAGCCGCCGTCCAGGAACTCCGCTTCGCTGTAGGCCGCGATGCCGCTGCTTCCGCTGCCGCCGGCGGCGCGTGGGAGCGGGTCGAGGTTGGCGTCCACCAGGACCAGGCGGGACACCAGGTGCGGGTGCCGGGCGGCGAGCACGACGGCCACCGAGCCTCCCATGCTGTGCGCGATCAGCTCGGCGCCGGTGACCCCCGCGGCGTCCAGGGCGGCGGCGAGTGCGGCGGCATGTGACTCAAGGCTGTAGTCGAAGTGCGTCGGCCGGTCGCTGATGCCGTGGCCGAGCAGGTCGACGAGCAGGGATCGGCGTCCGGCCAGCAGCGGGTGGACCGCCGTCTCGGTGAAGTAGGCCGACGACGAGGCGCCGAGGCCGTGCACATACACCCGAACCGGCTCCCGCCCCGGCAGCTCGACCCAGCGGATCAGGTCGCCCTCGTCTGTCACCGCGGCCTTGCGCATGGTCCACTCCCCCGTCTCGCATGTGACCGGGCCCGCCCGGAGTGCTCCGTTGAGGTCTTACACCGGCTCCGCAGGCCGACACCGCCAGTCCGGCGGCCAGCAGGTTCTTCGCCGCGTTCACGTCCCTGTCGTGGGTCGTGCCGCAGTCGCACGTCCAGGTGCGGAGGTTGAACGGCATCTTGTCCTGCAAGGCGCCGCAGTGGGAGCACAGCCTGGAGGAGGGGAAGAAGCGGTCGACGGCGATCACTTCCCGCCCGTACCACTGGGCTTTGTACTCCAGCATGCTCCGGAACTCCGACCACGCCGCATCGCTGACAGCGCGGGCGAGGCTCCGGTTTTTGACCATGTTGCGCACGGTCAGGTCCTCGATCACGATCGTTTGGTTCTCACGAACGAGACGCGAGGTCAGCTTGTGCAGGCCGTCACGCCTGCGGTCCGCGATCCGGGCGTAGACCTTGGCCGCCTTGCGCCGGGCCTTGCGCCGGTTGGCTCCGTCGCCCCTGGCCTTCTTCGCCAGGACCCGCTGGGCCTTCGCCAGCCGGGCACGGTCCTTGCGCTCGTGCCGGGGGTTGGCGATCTTCTCTCCGGCGGAGAGGGTCAGCAGGCAGTCCAGGCCGACGTCCACCCCGACCGCCGTATTCGTGGCGGGGAGCGGCTTGACGGTGGGGTCGTCGCACAGCATCGAGACGTACCAGCGCCCGGCCGCGTCCTGGGAGACGGTCACCGTGGACGGCGACGCGTTCTCGGGCAGAGGCCTCGACCAGACGATGTCCAGCGGCTCGCGCATCTTCGCCAGCGTCAGGCTGCCGTCGCGGAAGCGGAATCCGCTGGTGGTGTACTCGGCGGACTTCCATCGCGGAGGTCTGGTTGTAGTTGACCCGCTCCTGACGTGTCCACGCCTCCGTGCGGGCGGCGAGCGCCAGGTTGTAGACCTTCCGCACGCACCCGAACGTGCGCGACAGTTCGGCTGCCTGCGCATCGGTCGGATAGAAGCGGTACTTGAACGCCCGCTTCACACGGTTCGCGGGGAGGTGGGGTATCCCGAGAGGACTCAGATGAAGGGCGCCACTGACAACGCCCCGGACCGGCCCCGCCCATCGAGGGTTCACCGGGGCGTCCGGCACCGGCCGCTGTCCGGCCGCTGTCCGGCCGCGGCGAGCGAGGGGCCCGGCTCGGTCAGCTGTCGCCTCCGGCACCGTCCTCGATAGGCCTGATGACCACGGGGTACACGAGTGATCCGGCGGGCACCGGGCACTCGCAGACGCGCTTGGCGATCTCGGTCACCCGGTCGAGGGACGCGCAGTCGACCACCCAGTATCCGGCCAGCACTTCCTTGGTCTCGCCGTACGGGCCGTCCGAGACGACGGGCCTGCCGTTCTCGTCGGGGGTGACCAGCCGCGCCCGTGCGGGTTCGACGAGTCCCTGGGCGTCCACCAGCTCGCCGGTCCCGGCGAGGTCGTCGTTGATGGCACTCATGTGGGCGTACATGGCCTGGAGTTCTCGCTCGTTCCAGGCCGGGCTGGCCTCGGACGGCTTGCCGCTCATCGCCTCGTAGTCGGCCTGGGTGCCCTGCACCATCACCAAGTACTTCATGGGTCCGCTCCCTGGTTCTCGGCTGTCTGCGCCACCCGCTTGTGGGGGGCATCTGAAGACGTCGGGGCGGAACCGGTGTTCTCGGCATCGTTGGGAAGATCTTCAGAACCGTCGAAGCCCCAGGCCCGTCAGGACCGCCCCGGCTGCTCCGACGAGCCCTCCGGCCGCTGTTCGTCCGACCGCTCCGGCGAGCCCTCCGGCCGCTGTTCGTCCGACGGCTCCGGCGGGCCCTGCGACTGCCTTTCGTCCGACGGCTCCGGCGGGCTCTGCGCCGCCGGAACCTCGGCGTCGTCGCACGCCTCGCAGTCGGGGTTATGGCACGGTCCCGCGCCGAATTGCGGGACCCAGGCCCCTAGCACCTTGCGGCGTTTGACCGCCTCCTGCACCGGTTGCTTGCAGACCGGGCAGACATAGCCGGTCTCCGAGGAATCGGCAGGCTCCGCACGACCCGCTTCCTTGGTCATACGTCCAGGTTATGCCCGATGCCGCACCCCGACCAGATGTGTCATCGCTTCCTGCTGTACGTGGTGACGACCGCGCCGTTCCCGAACGATTTCACGGAGTCGAGCGTGAAGGCCCTGAGCGCGAAGCCCGCGTCCGCGAGCGGCATCCCGGAGCCCAGGAACAGTGGGTAGGTCTTGATCACCAGCTCGTCGATCTCGTCGACGAGCTGCCCGGCCAGGTTCGTGCCGCCGCAGAGGTAGATTCCGAGACCGTCCTCGCTCTTGAGCTCGCGCACCTTCGCAGCCACGTCACCGGAGACGATCTCGACCGCCGGGTCGGGTGACTCCGTGAGGGAGCGCGAGACGACATACTGCCGCAGATGGGCGTACGGGCTGGTGCAGTCCGCCTCCAGGGCCAGGTCATAGCTGGCCCGCCCCTGGATGATCGTATCGAAGTGACGGTTCTCCAGGTCGTCGACACCGAGCGGGACGCGCCCCGGCGTGGGGAGGGCCTCGGGGTATTCGGCCTTCAGATAGCCGAGGAACTCCTCGTCCACCCACTGGGTGAAGAACGCGGCGTCCCCGTCCGGTGCGCCGATGAAGCCGTCGATCGATGTCGCGATGAAGTACGAGAGCTTACGCAAGCTGATCCCCTTGCCTGGTGCTGCCAACCGAGTGAAGCACTTCATTTAGAGTGCTTCACTCGAAGTGGTTTGGGCAAGGCCTTTTGACCTCTCGACTTCAGCTCCCCTTCGGCTCCCGCCACATGGGGAACACCTGCGGCCCGTCCGGCAACTGGATCGCGCTCCCCGTGAAGGCGAAACCGAGCCGCTCGTAGAGTCTGCGGCTGCGCGGGTTGCTCGCCTCGAGGTAGGCGGGCACGCCGTCCCGGTCACATCGCTCGAGTACGGGTTCGAGCAGCGCGGTGCCGAGCCCTTCGCCCTGCCGCGCGGGAGTCGCCGCGATCAGCATCAAGTACTCGTGCTCGCGCTCGTGCGGATGGACCGCGCCCATGAGCCGGGCGATCTGCTCCACCCGTTCGTTGTCCGGGTCGACCGTCGCGCGCAGCTGCGCGGGCGCGTCGTCCTCCGCGTCGGGGGCCCCGGCGGGCACCCGCAGCCACAGCGCGGCCGCCGCGCCCTCGTCCGCGATGTCGACCCGGCCCTCGCGCAGGGCGATGTCCAGGAAGGCCCCCATGAGGCCGCCGTGCACCTCACGGCGGCGCGCCGCGTCCGGGAAGACCCAGCTGCTGACCGGGTCGTTCAGGAAGGCCTCGTCCAGCAGTCGCACCACGGACTCCCGGTCCGCGCCCCCCGCCCCGCGTATCGCTGCTCCCACGCCCTGACCCCTCTCCAACCGCCCTGGAAACATTGGCGCTTGAAGCGTAGGCGATCACCCAGACGAGTGACGGGCGGACCGAGCGGGAACGTCAAGATCCCGACAACCGTTCCACCAGTACGACCACGACAACAGCACGACGCCCCATCCGGCGCTCGGCATCCGCACCACCGACAGGAGACAGCCATGGCAGGCTTCATGGACCGCGCCAAGGAGCAGGCGCAGCGCGGACTCCACCAAGGCAAGCAGAAGCTCGACGAGGTCCAGGCCCAGCGCGCCGGCGGGGACCTCCTCAAGAGACTCGGGGCGGCCTACTACGCCGAGCAGCGCGGCAGCGGCAGCACGGAGGCGACCCGGCAGGCCCTCCAGGCCCTGGAGTCCCACATCGCGACACACGGCGACTCATTCCTGCCCAGATAGGGCACGGGGCGGCGAACGGCACGCGCGCCGCGCGTGCCGTGACCGCCGCGAAGCACCTCCACCGGCCGGGCGGGACGTGCCGACGTGACAATGGGCGGGTGAACACGTCCCACCCCGCGCTGCGGCCCAGGCTCCCGTCCCCGCTCCAGGCGGTCGAGGACGAGCGCTTCACCCGGCACGGCGTCCAGCTCCTCCTCAAGCGCGACGACCTCATCCACGAGGCCCTGCCGGGCAACAAGTGGCGCAAACTCACCCCCAACCTGGACGCCGCGGCGGGCCGCCCGCTGCTCACCTTCGGCGGCGCCTACTCCAACCACCTGCGGGCGGTGGCCGCGGCCGGCCGCCTCCTGGGGTCCGCGACGGTCGGGGTCGTACGGGGCGACGAACTGGCCTCCCGCCCCCTGAACTGGTCCCTGGCCCAGTGCGCGGGCGACGGGATGCGGCTCCGCTTCGTGGACCGTACGACCTATCGCGCGAAGGACGACCCGCGCGTCCTCGCGGAGATCCTGCGCGCCGTCACCGAGGACGGCACGGCGCCCGCGGAGGAGGACCTGTTCATCGTCCCCGAAGGGGGCAGCAACGCGCTCGCCGTGCGGGGCTGCGCCGAACTCGGGCGGGAGCTGCGCGGCCTGGCCGATGTCGCCGCCGTGGCCTGCGGCACCGGCGGCACCCTGGCCGGGCTCGCCGCGGGACTCGGCCCCGGCTCGCGTGCCCTGGGGATACCCGTACTGAAGGGCGGCTTCCTCGGCGCGGAGGTCGAGCGCCTGCAGGAGGCGGCGTTCGGGGCCCGTACCGGCGAGTGGCGCCTGGCGGACCGCTTCCACTGCGGCGGCTACGCCCGTACGACTCCCGAGCTCGACGCCTTCGCCGCCGACTTCGAACAGCGTCACGGCCTGCCCGTGGAACGTCACTATGTCGCCAAACTGCTGTACGGCCTCACCACCCTCGCCGACGAGGGCGCCTTCGCCTCCGGCACCCGCCTGGCCGCCGTGATAACCGGCCAGGCGGAAGGGACGGACGGACGGGGCGGTTCGACGGCCGAGCGCCTGGGTACGTCAACCCGGCGCGCGCCGTTTTTCATTGAGCCCGCAGACCCCTAGCCACCGTCCGTACCCGTGGACTTACTATGAGTGACACCAATGGGTCGGGGGTACCGGGACAGGGGAAGCGGAAGCGCGATAGCGTCACCGCTGAACCATGCCGCACGGCAGTCCGTGCGGCACCGTACCGGACCACCACAGCGCGGCGGGCCAGAACCCGCCCGCGCTCGCACACCTTGGAGGTGAGGGTGTCCCAGATCGCAGGCGAGTCCGGGGCTCAGGACTTCGTGGAAGTCCGGCTGCCGGCCGCGGGTGCCTACCTGTCGGTGTTGCGGACGGCCACGGCCGGCCTCGCGGCGCGTTTGGACTTCACCCTCGACGAGATCGAGGATCTGCGCATCGCGGTCGACGAGGCCTGCGCGATCCTTCTGCAACAGGCCGTCCCCGGCTCCGTGCTCAGCTGTGTCTTCCAGCTGGTCGACGACTCGCTGGAGGTCACCGTCTCGGCGCCCACGACCGACGGCCGCGCCCCCGAGCGCGACACCTTCGCCTGGACGGTGCTGTCGGCCCTCGCGGGACAGGTCGACGCCACAGTCACCGACGACAACACCGTCGCGATCAGCCTCTACAAGAAGCGCGGCGCGGGACCCGGGCCGACGTGAGGGACGGGGACGGGCCGATGCGGGACGAGAAGCACAGCGCATGGGGCCTCCCGGCCGACGGCGAAGACGACCGGGGCGGCCGACCGGGGATGCCGCAGACCACGAGCATCCCCGAACAGCAGGCCCGGCCACACCCTCAGGACGATCCGGAGCAGCGTGCGGCACAGCAGGCGGAGCGGGATGACAGAGGCGGGCGCGGAGCACGCCCCGGCAGGGCCGGCGGCGGTACGGGGGCGCCGCCCGGCGGGCGGGGGAGGGCGGCACACATGACCGAGCATGAGCACCACGATCCGCACGACCGCAGCGGCGCGCGGGCCATGTTCATCGAGCTGCGCAAGCTGCCCGCCGACAGCTCCGAATACGCGGACCTGCGCAATCGGCTCGTCCGGATGCATCTGCCGCTGGTGGAGCATCTCGCGCGCCGCTTCCGCAACCGCGGGGAGCCGCTGGACGACCTGACCCAGGTCGCCACGATCGGTCTGATCAAGTCCGTGGACCGGTTCGACCCGGAGCGCGGCGTCGAGTTCTCGACGTACGCGACACCGACCGTCGTCGGCGAGATCAAGCGTCACTTCCGCGACAAGGGCTGGGCGGTCCGGGTGCCGCGGCGGCTCCAGGAGCTGCGGCTCGCCCTGACCACGGCCACGGCCGAACTCTCGCAGCTGCACGGCCGCTCCCCCACCGTCCACGAGCTCGCCGAGAAGCTGGCCATCTCCGAGGAGGAGGTCCTGGAGGGCCTGGAGTCGGCCAACGCGTACTCCACGCTGTCGCTGGACGTGCCGGACACGGACGACGAGTCCCCCGCGGTCGCGGACACCCTGGGCGCCGAGGACGAGGCGCTGGAGGGCGTCGAGTACCGCGAGTCGCTCAAGCCGCTCCTGGAGGACCTGCCCCCGCGCGAGAAACGCATTCTGCTGCTGCGCTTCTTCGCCAACATGACCCAGTCGCAGATCGCCCAGGAAGTGGGCATCTCTCAGATGCACGTCTCCCGGCTGCTGGCCCGCACCCTGGCCCAACTGCGCGAAAAGCTGCTGGTGGAGGAATAGCGCCCCGGCCGCGCGAAAGAGCGCGCGGAGTTCGGGCTCGGACTCAGGCCGCGTCGGCGTCGCGCTTGGTGATCCCCAGCGCCTGCGTCGTATCCGGACTGAACAGCAGCACCAGCGTGGTGACGGCCACCACCGCGAGCGCGATCCCGCCGGGGATCGCCACACTGTCCGCCTGGAGCAGCTGCCAGGCCACCGGCAGCGCGAGCAGCTGGATGACCATCGCCGGCCCCCGGCTCCAGCTGCGGCGGTTCAGCAGCCCGCGCGCGGCGATCAGCGGAATGACGGCGAGGACGATCATCGTGAGCCCGCCGGTCACCGCCGACCGGGTAGCGGACGCCTCGCCGTTCAGGCCGACCACCACCATGTACAGGCCGAGGACGATCAGCGCGAGGCCCTCAAGCGCGGCGAGCGCGGCGGCGGCGGTCAGCCGCACAGGGCGCGGGTCTTCGGGGTTCGTGGTCTGCTCAGCACTGCTCACCCCTGCAGGGTAATGGGCCCACGGCGAGGCCCGCCGCCCGCCAGGACCGCGGCCGGGCGGGCGGCTGAGCCCACCTGGGGCTGGGCCGGTTAATCCCCAGTAGGTACGCTGCATGCCATGCGTGCACTCCTCGTGGTCAATCCGGCGGCAACCACCACCAGTGCCCGCACACGTGACGTACTGATCCACGCACTGGCGAGCGAGATGAAGCTCGAGACGGTGACCACCGAGCACCGTGGGCACGCCCGCGAACTCGGCCGGCAGGCCGCGCAGAGCCAGGACATCGAGCTGGTCGTCGCGCTGGGCGGGGACGGCACCGTCAACGAGGTCGTGAACGGACTGCTGCACGAGGGTCCGAACCCCGCGCTGCCGGGGCTCGCGGTCGTCCCCGGCGGCTCCACCAATGTCTTCGCCCGCGCTCTCGGCCTGCCCAACGACCCGGTCGAGGCCACCGGCGCCCTGCTCGACGCGCTGCGCACCGGAAGTGAGCGCGCGGTCGGCCTGGGCCTGGCGGCGGGCACGCCCGGCACCGAGGACGAGGCGGTACCGGCGCGCTGGTTCACCTTCTGCGCGGGCTACGGCTTCGACGCGGGCGTGGTCGGCCGGGTGGAGCAGCAGCGGGAGCGCGGAAAGCGCTCGACGCACGCCCTTTACGTGCGCCAGGTGGTACGCCAGTTCCTCGACGAGCCCCGCCGTCGGCACGGCTCGATCACCCTGGAGCGCCCCGGCGAGGACCCGGTCACCGACCTCGTGCTGTCCATAGTCGGCAACACCTCTCCCTGGACCTACCTGGGCAACCGCCCGCTGTACGCCTCGCCGCAGGCGTCCTTCGACACCGGCCTCGACGTGCTCGGCCTGAGCAAGCTGTCCACCCCCGCGGTGACCCGCTACGCGACCCAGCTGCTCGCCTCGTCCCCCGAGCGCGGCCCCCGCGGCAAACACGCCCTCTCGCTGCACGACCTGACGGACTTCACCTTGCATTCCAAGGCTCCGCTCCCCTTCCAGATGGACGGTGACCACCTGGGGCTGCGGACCAGCGTGACGTTCACAGGCGTACGCCGTGCACTGCGTGTGATTGTGTGAGCAGAAAGGCCGAAAGTCCTTTCACTCGAACGTTTAGGCCAGGATCCACCCCATGGAAGTACGGCTGTGACCTAGTCGACACCGAGGAATCAAAAAAAACTTTTCGGAAGGGGTTGTATCCGGGGCCGAGGTTTGCGAATCTCTACTTGGCACTCAGGACGGCCCGCAAGACCGGCCCCACAGAGAGTCCGAACCCCCTCCTCACGCACAGGACCTTCACCGGGCAACTGGTGGTTTGGCCCTTCCCTTGCGGAGGGATTCGTGAAAGCGTTCACATTCACAAGCAACCCGCATGTCATACCGAGGAGAGGTAGCAGCCATGGACTGGCGTCACAACGCCGTTTGCCGCGAGGAAGACCCCGAGCTCTTCTTCCCCATCGGCAACACCGGTCCTGCGCTGCTGCAGATCGAGGAAGCCAAGGCCGTCTGCCGCCGCTGCCCCGTTGTGGAGCAGTGCCTGCAGTGGGCGCTCGAGTCCGGCCAGGACTCCGGCGTCTGGGGTGGCCTCAGCGAGGACGAGCGCCGCGCGATGAAGCGCCGCGCCGCTCGCAACCGGGCGCGTAACGCCAGCGCCTGAAAGCCCCGACGAGCCTGAGCCCGGCGGCGCGTACGGCGAGTACGCATCCCCCGCCCCCGAGCCGCAGCGCGCAGTACACCCCGATGCGCTCAGCAACGTGAGCGGTGAGCCCCGGACCGAACCGGTCCGGGGCTCATCGCTGTCTACCGCGCTGTCCACCGCTGGCTGGTGTCTACTGCTGGCCGCTGTCTGACGGCCTAGGTCCTGTCCGCCGCCCGCCCGGCGTGCTCCTTCTCGGCGCGTACCGGGATGTCCAGGATCACCTGGGTGCCCCGTTCGGGCGCGGGCACCATGCCGAACGTCCCGCCGAGCTCGCCCTCGACCAGGGTGCGTACGATCTGCAGCCCCAGGTTTCCGGAGCTCTGCGGGTCGAAGCCGTCGGGCAGGCCGACCCCGTCGTCCTGGACGGTGATCAGCAGCCGGGCTTCCTTGCTGGTGCCGCCGCGCACCGCGGAGACCTCGACCGTGCCCTGGTCACCCTCGGCGAAGCCGTGTTCCAGGGCGTTCTGCAGAACCTCGGTGAGTACCATCGACAGCGGGGTGGCGACCTCGGCGTCCAGGATGCCGAAGCGTCCGGTGCGCCGGCCGACCACCCGGCCCGGTGAGATCTCTGCCACCATCGCCAGCACCCGGTCGGCGATCTCGTCGAACTCCACGCGCTCGTCCAGGTTCTGGGAGAGCGTCTCGTGCACGATCGCGATCGAGCCGACCCGGCGTACGGCTTCTTCCAGGGCGGCTCGACCCTGGGCCGAGCCGATGCGCCGAGCCTGGAGACGCAGCAGGGCGGCGACCGTCTGGAGGTTGTTCTTGACCCGGTGGTGGATCTCCCGGATCGTGGCGTCCTTGGTAATCAACTCGCGTTCGCGGCGGCGCAGTTCGGTCACGTCGCGGAGCAGTACCAGGGAGCCGATGCGGCTGCCCTTGGGCTTGAGCGGGATGGCGCGGAGCTGGATGACGCAGTCGTTGCCCTCGACCTCGGTCTCGCGGGGGGCCCAGCCGCTGGCGAGCTTCACCAGGGCCTCGTCCACCGGGCCGCGGGAGGGGGCGAGTTCGGCGGTGGCCATGCCCAGGTGGTGGCCGACGAGGTCGGCGGCGAGGCCGAGACGGTGATACGCGGAGAGGGCGTTCGGCGAGGCGTACTGCACGGTGCCATCCGCGTCGAGCCTGATCAGCCCGTCGCCGACGCGCGGCGAGGCGTCCATGTCGACCTGCTGGCCGGGGAAGGGAAACGATCCGGCGGCGATCATCTGCGCCAGGTCGGACGCACTCTGCAGATAGGTGAGCTCCAGGCGGGACGGGGTGCGGACGGTGAGCAGGTTGGTGTTCCTGGCGATCACGCCCAGGACGCGGCCCTCACGGCGTACGGGGATGGACTCGACCCGTACCGGCACCTCCTCGCGCCACTCCGGGTCGCCCTCGCGCACGATGCGACCCTCGTCCAGGGCGGAGTCGAGCATGGGGCGGCGGCCGCGCGGGACCAGGTGGCCGACCATGTCGTCCTGGTAGGAGGTGGGGCCGGTGTTCGGGCGCATCTGGGCGACGGAGACATAGCGGGTGCCGTCGCGGGTCGGGACCCACAGGACCAGGTCGGCGAAGGAGAGGTCGGAGAGCAGCTGCCACTCCGAGACCAGCAGATGCAGCCACTCGAGATCGGTGTCACCGAGAGCGGTGTGCTGGCGTACGAGGTCGTTCATGGAGGGCACGTGGCCGAGCGTACCTGGCGTGTGAGCCGCGTACCGCGCCGCGCGCGCCTGGCTCGTGAGCCGGGTACCGCACCGCGTGCGCCCGGTGAACACCCGCGGGCCACGGCGCCTGGAGGGACCCTCAACCCTCCCGGCACCGCAGCCCGGAGTTGAATCGGCCGCCGGGTGTGCGGTCCCGGCCGACCGTGTGCGAGGCGTCCGGCGCGGTCAGGGCAGAGAGCGTCGGTCGCCTCGCTCCGCCCCCCTGTGCGGGGAGAGCGGAAGCGTGTTCAAGCATTGTGGACTAGACCATTATCCGATGTCCATGTGGCGGGGATGTCCGTAGGGGTCCGTACGACTCCATAGGGGTCCGTAGGGCGGGTCGCCTCCGCCCGCTAGGGATCACCCTCCTGTACAGCCCCTGCCGATTCAAGCCCTTGCCGCGAACTCCTGCGGCCGATCGGCCTGCGGCCAGGCCAGCATCGCCAGTTCGGCGACCCGCTGGAGCTCCTCGCACGAGGCGCCGTCGCGCGACTGCTGGGACATGCCCTGCAGGACGGCTCCGCTGTAGCGCGCGAGCGCCGCGGCGTCGGTGTCCGCCGGGAGCTCGCCCGCCGCGATGTCCGCGCGGACGCGGGTCTCGATGGCCGCGATGTTGTCGTTGCGCTTCTCCCGCAGCATCTGCTCGACCTCGGCCGTCGTGCAGTTGATCGCGGCGCTGATGACGAGGCAGCCGCGCGGACGTCCGGGGTCGGTGTACTCGCTGGCGGCCTCGCGCAGCATGCGGGCGACGGCGGCGCGTGCGGTCGGCTCCTCGTCGAAGGCGCGAGAGCCGAAGGCCCCGTAGCGCGCGGCGTACTCCACCACGACCTCGTCGAACAGGGAACGCTTGTCTCCGAAGGCCGCGTACAGGCTGGGCGGGCCGATCCCCATGGCGCGGGTGAGGTCGGCGACCGACGTCGCCTCGTACCCGCGCTCCCAGAAGGTCCGGATCGCCTGTTCAAGGGCCGTGTCCCGGTCGAAGGACCGGGGGCGGCCGCGCCGCTTCGCCGATCGGTCTGTCGCCGGCTGTTCCGTCACCATGGAGTGAATTCTATAGCGCGCACTAGAAAATCTCCCCGGCTCCGGCTACGGTTTTCTTCTGTAGCGACCACTACACATTTGGTGCGAGATCCGAGGGGACATCCATCGCCATGGGCACACTGACGGGCAAGACGGCACTGGTCACGGGCGGCAGCCGGGGCATCGGGCAAGGCATCGCCGAGCGACTGGGCCGGGACGGCGCGCGAGTCGCCGTGCACTACGGCAGCAACGAGACCGCCGCGAAGGAGACGGTGGCGCGGATCGAGTCGGCGGGCGGCTCCGCCTTCGCGATCAGGGCGGAGCTGGGGACGCCGGGCGACGCGGCGGCCCTGTGGGCGGAGTTCGACCGCGTGGCGGACGGCCTCGACATCCTGGTGAACAACGCGGGGATCGGCACAGCCAGCTCCTTCGCCACGATCGACGAAGCGGAGTACGACCGACTGTTCGCGGTGAACACCAAGGCGCCGTTCTTCCTGGCCCAGCAGGGCGCGGAGCGGCTACGGGACGGCGGGCGCATCATCAACATATCCAGCGGCCTGTCCCAGGCGGCCCTGATGCCCGACCTGATCGCGTACGGCATGACCAAGAGCGCCCTGGACATCTTCACCCGCTACCTCTCCAAGGTCCTGGGCCCTCGCGGCATCACGGTCAACGCCGTCGCACCCGGCATCGTCGACACCGACATCAACGCGGAGTGGCTGCGCGCCACCCCCGAGGCCTGGGAAGGCGCGGCGGCCTACTCCGCGCTGGGGCGGGTCGGCGCCCCTTCGGACATCGCCGACGCGGTGGCGTTCCTGGCCTCGGACGACGGCCGCTGGGTGACGGGGCACTGGCTGGATGCGACGGGAGGCTCACTGGCGTAACGGACGGCGGCGGTGACGGTGGGGGCAGACAGAGCGGCCCGTCCGGGCGCGTGGGACGCCCAGCTCTGTTAGATTGGTCTATACCACACCTCTGTCCCCTCACCAGATCGGCAGGCCCAGCGTGGAAGTTGTCATCGTCCCGGACGCCAAGGCAGGCGGCGAGCTCATCGCGGAAGCCATGGCCGATCTGCTGCGGCGCAAGCCCGACGCGCTGCTCGGCGTGGCCACCGGCTCGACCCCGCTGCCCATCTACGAGGCGCTGACCGCCAAGGTCAAGGCCGGTGCCGTGGACGCCTCGCGCGCCCGCATCTGCCAGCTCGACGAATACGTCGGACTGCCCGACGGGCACCCGGAGTCCTACCGGGCGACGGTGCTGCGCGAGGTCGTCGAGCCGCTCGGGCTGACCGAGGACCACTTCATGGGCCCGGACGGCGGCGCCGAGGACGTGGCGGCCGCGTGCGCGGCGTACGACCAGGCGCTGGCCGACGCCGGGGGTGTGGATCTGCAGCTGCTCGGGATCGGCACCGACGGGCACATCGGCTTCAACGAGCCCTGCTCCTCGCTCGCGTCGCGCACCCGGATCAAGACGCTCGTCGAGCAGACCCGGATCGACAACGCCCGGTTCTTCGACGATGACATCAGCCAGGTCCCGCACCATGTCATCACCCAGGGCATCGGGACCATCCTGGAGGCCCGGCACCTGGTGCTGCTCGCCACCGGCGAGGGCAAGGCCGACGCGGTGGCGCAGACGGTCGAGGGGCCGGTCGCCTCGCTGGTACCGGCGTCGGCGCTGCAACTGCACCCGCACGCGACGGTGGTCGTGGACGAGGCCGCGGCATCCAAGCTGAAGCTGGCGGACTACTTCCGCCACACCTTCGTCAACAAGCCCACCTGGCAGGGCCTGTAGCCCCCGGCGAGCCAGGCCTGGGCCAGCGACGCTGAGCCCAGGCCGCCCGCCCCATCGGCCGAGCCGGTCCCGCCCGAGCAGTCCGGTGCCGAGCCACTCTGCCCAGCGGCCCGGAGCCGAGCGGCCCTGATCCAGTAGTCCGGCCGCCCGCCCCAGCAGCCCGCGGCCGAGCCGGTCCCGCCCGAGCAGTCCGGCCCCGAGCCGCCCTGCCCCAGCGGCCCGGAGCCGAGCGGCGCTGATCCAGCGGACCGGAGGCAAATGGTCGGGCTTCGGTGGGGTGGGGGCGGGCCGGGGCGGTGGGGGAAGGGAAGCGCCGGGCGGCCTGTGAGGGGCGCCCGGCGCTTTCGCGTTCCGGAGACGGGGGACGGGCCCGGCTCCTTCACGCGTCCGTGAGGGCCTCCGCCGCGGCCAGCCCGCAGACGCGCGCCGCGCCATGGGTCGCGATATGCAGCGCCCCCCGCGGCGGCGACTGCGGGACGCCCATCTCGACCACCACCGTGTCGGGGCGGGCGGCGAGCAAGGCGTCCAGGGTCGAACCCATCCACGCGTGCCGGTGCGCGTCGCGCACCACCGCGACGATCCGGCGGTCGCCCGCGGCGTCGAGCACCGAGGCCGGGGTGCTCTCCGGTGAGAACGCGCCGGTCTCGGTGCCGGGAAGCAGCCGGTTCAGCTCCGCGGCGATCCCCCAGGGCGTCTCCGAGCCCACGGCGATATTGGCCACCGGCGTGAAGGCCGCGACATACGGCGCGGCCGTGAGCGGCGGGCCCGCCAGCGGGGCCGCGCCGTCGGCCGACCGGGTGAGCGTGAGCGCGCGTCGCGCGGCGACCAGGCCGATGTCGCTGGCCGGGGTGTCGTCCGCGCGCGCCGCGCCGCCGCTCGCCGCCGTCCACTCCCCCAGCGCCCGTACCCGCGCCGCCGCCTCCGCGAGCCGCTGCTCGGACAGCTCTCCCGAGCGCACCGCGGCGACCAGCGCGTCGCGCAGCCGCAGGACGGTGTCCTCGTCGGCGAGACCGCCCCCGACGCACAGCGCGTCGGCCCCGGCGGCGACGGCCAGCACACTGCCCCGCTCGATGCCGTAGGTCGCGGCGATGGCCTGCATCTCCACCGCGTCGGTGACGATCAGCCCGTCATAGCCGAGCTCCTCGCGCAGCAGCCCGGTGAGGATGCGCGGGCTGAGCGTCGCCGGGTGCTCGGCGTCCAGCGCGGGCAGCAGGATGTGCGCGCTCATCAGCGCCTTCGTACCGGCCGCGATCGCCGCGCGGAACGGCACCAGCTCCCGCTCCCGCAGCACGTCCAGGCCCACGTCGATCCGCGGCAGCGCGTGGTGCGAGTCGACCGCGGTGTCGCCGTGGCCGGGGAAGTGCTTGGCGCAGGCGGCGACGCCGGAGGCCTGAAGTCCCTCGATGTAGGCGGCGGTGTGCCGGGCCACCAGGGCCGGTTCGACGCCGAAGGACCGTACGCCGATGACCGGGTTGTCCGGGTTGGAGTTGACGTCGGCCGACGGCGCCCAGTTGAGGTTGACTCCGCAGGCGGCGAGCCGGCGGCCCAGCTCGCGGGCCACGTCCCGAGTCAGCGCGGTGTCGTCCACCGCGCCGAGCGCGTGGTTGCCGGGAAACGAGGAGCCGGTGCGCACCTCGAGCCGGGTGACGTCGCCGCCCTCCTCGTCGATGGCGACCAGGACGTCGCCGCGCTCGGCGCGCAGCTGCGCGGTGAGCGCGGCCAGTTGCTCGGCGTCGGCGATGTTGCGGCCGAACAGGCCGACGGAGCACAGCCCTTCACCGATCCGGCGCAGCAGCCATTCGGGCGCGCTGGTCCCGGTGAAGCCGGGTTGCAGCACGGTGAGAGCGTCGCGGGTCAGAGTGTCGGTGCCACGGGTCAGGGTCGTCATGGGTCGGGGTTATCCCTTCACCGCGCCCGCGGTCATACCGCCGACGGCACGTCGCTGGAGGAACAGGAAGACGATCAGGACGGGAATCGTGAACAGCGAGGACGCCGCCATGGTGGCACCCCAGTCGTTGCCGAAGTTCGACTCGAACGAGGTCAGCCAGAGCGGCAGGGTGTGCGCCTCGGCGTCCTTGTTGAGGATCAGCACCATCGCGTACTCGTTCCAGGCGGTGATGAAGCCGAAGAGCGAGGTGGACATCAGGCCCGGCGCGAGCAGCGGGAAGATCACCTTGAAGAAGGCCTGGGTGCGGCTGCAGCCGTCGATCAGGGCGGCCTCTTCCAGCTCCTTGGGCACGGCCGCGATGAAGCCGCGCAGCGTCCAGACGGTGAAGGGCAGGACCATGACGAAGTAGATGACCGTCAGCGTCGGGATGCTGTTCAGCAGGGCGGCGTCCCGCATGATCATGTACATCGCGATGACCATGACCTCCCAGGGCGCCATCTGGGCCAGCATGATCGCGAGGACGATGCCCTTGCGGCCCTTGAACCTCATCCGGGCGATCGCGAAGCTCGCGCCCAGGGCGACGATCAGGGCGAGGAGTACGGCGCCGACGGTGACGGTGAGACTGTTGGCGACGTAGGTCCAGAACAGGTCGACGCCGGTGGCCGTCGGGTAGTGCTCGAAGGTCGGGACGAAGAAGAAGACCGGGTCCTTGGTGAGGATCTCGCCGCTCGGCTTCAGCGACGAGGAGAACATCCAGTACACCGGGAAGATGAAGACGACGGCCAGGCACAGGGCCAGGGCGTTCTTGCCGGCCTTGCCGAGGAGCCGGACGCGCTTGGCGCGGGTTGCCGCGAGGGAGACGTCGCTCACTGCTCGTCCTCCTCCTTCAGGATCAGGCGGAAGTAGAAGGACATGGCGACGACCAGGATGAGGATCGTCAGTACGGAGATGGCGGCCGCCATGCCGTACTGCCCCTGGCCGCTGCCGACGATGTAGGCGAACACGGGCAGGGTCTGGGACTCGCCGTCGGGCCCGCCCTGGTTCATCGCGTACACCTGGGCGAAGGCCTTGAAGATCCAGATGATCTCCAGGAACGTCGTGATCAGGAAGAACGGCCGCAGCATCGGGAAGACCACGGACCGGAAGATACGGGTGCTGCCGGCGCCGTCCATCCGGGCGGCCTCGTAGAGCTCGGCGCCGACGGTGGTCAGGCCCGCGTACATGTTGAGCGCGACGAAGGGGACCGAACCCCACACGAGCAGCACCATGATGATGGTCAGGGCCGAGGTGCCGGTCTCGAACCAGTTGTGCTGTTCGTAGCCGGAGAAGCCGAGTGTGCGCATCGCCCAGTTGGCGACGCCGAACTGCTCGTCGAACAGCCATCGGAAGACGGTGACGGAGGCGACGATCGGGGTGGCCCAGGCCATCAGCAGGGCGATCGAGAGGACCAGCCGCATCGCCTTGCCGAGCGAGTTGAGCAGGATGCCCAGCAGGGTGCCGATCACCATGATCAGTAGGACGGTGATCCCCATGAAGACGAAGCTGCGGACGACGACGGTCCAGAACGCCGAGTCGGTCAGCAGCTCGCTGAAGTTGTCGAAGCCGATCCACTTCGGCTTCCGGGTGATCAGTTCCTTCCGGTTGACCTGCTGGAAGGAGAGGATCAGGTTGCGGAGCAGCGGATATCCGAGGAGCACCAGCAGCGAGACGATCGCGGGTGCGAGCAACAGATAGGGGAGCAGCCCGGTGGGCAGGCGCCGTCTGCCGCGAGAGGGGGTAAGGACGTCGTCGGGCCCGGTCGGGGGCGGCGGGGACTGCGCCTCGCCCGCATCCCTCCCGAGTGTGTCCTCCGGTGCGGAGGCCACCACTCCCTGGGAGCGCACGGTCATGATCTTCTTCCTCGCGGTTCTGGGCGGGTCCGGGGCCCGCGTCCGGGCGGGGCCGCGTCCGGGGGATCCGGGACGCGCGCCCACCGGGCCTGCGGCCCTGCGTGCGGGCCGCTGTCGCTGCTGATGACAGGCGTGACCGGGCGGTGCGGCCGACGCCAGGGGCGTCGGCCGCGCTGCCCGTGAGTGCGACTAGTCCTGGTTCACGCGCTCGGTGATGACCTTGTCGGCCTCTTCACCGGCCTTCTTCGGGTCGTCGCCCTTGAGCACCTTGGTCATGTACTCCTTGATCGGGTTGGGCTCGGTCTCCACGTTCGCCCAGCCCGGAGTGACCGGGGTGATCTTGCCGGAGACGGCGGACTTGGCCATGGCCTCGGCGAAGGAGCCCTCCTCCGGGGTGGTCTGCGCCGCGTCGTTGTTCGGCAGCAGGCCGCCCGAGACCTCTTCGCTGTACTTGGCCATCTGCTTCTTGCCGGCGGCCAGGGCCAGCCACTCCTTGGCGAGGTCCTTGTACGCGGAGCGCTCGGCGATGGCCAGGTTGGAGCCGCCGAAGAAGACGCTGCCCGGCTTGTCGGCCGTCTTGCCCGGAATCGGGAAGTAGCCGAAGTCGGCCTTGTCCCCGGCCTTCTCGATGGTCTCGATGGCGCCGTTCGCTTCCCAGCCCAGGCCGATCCAGGACGCGACGCCGCCCTTGGGCACGATGTCCGTGGACTGCTGCGGGGTCGCCTCGTCCTTGTCCTTGGGGGCCGTGGACAGGGACTGCAGCTCCTTGTAGAAGTTCATCGCGGCGGCCGCCTCGTCGGTGGCCAGGCCGCCCTTCCACTTGTCGCCGTCCTTGACCGCGAGGTCGCCGCCCTCGTCCCAGAGGAACCCGGCGAAGACGTACCAGCTCTGGCCCGGCAGGTAGATGGGCTGGACCTTGTCATTGGACTTCTTGATCTTCTTCAGGCCGTCCAGCCACTCCTCGCGGGTGGTGGGCTCCTCGACCCCGGCGTCCTTGAAGATCTTCTTGTCGTAGATCACGACGCGGTTGGCCGCGTACCAGGGGGCGGCGTAGAGCTTGCCGTCGAGCTCGGCCGAGGCGACCATGCCCTTGTTCCAGCCGTCGTAGCCGAGCTTGCCCTTGTCGGCGGTCAGGTCGGCGAGGCCCTCGGTGGCCGCGTAGCCCGCGGTCTGGGTGTTACCGAGTTCGATGACGTCCGGCGGGGTGTCCTCGGAGAGGGCCGTGGTGACCTTCTCCTGGATGCCGTTCCACTTCTGTTCCTCGACCTTGACCTTGACGCCCTCGTGCGCGGCCTCGAACTCCTTGTTGACTTCCTCAAGCCAGGCCTCGGGCGCGGAGCCGTCCATCACCCAGACCTTGAGCAGCTTGTTGCCGTCCTTGTCCTTGGCACCCGCGCTGCCGCCGTCGTCGCCACAGGCCGCCACACCGGTCATCATGGCCGCGACACCGACTGCTGCTATGAGTTTGCGCTTCATGTCACCCTCCTCAGGGAAACGAGCAACCCCCCTGCCCACCGCGGTGACATACGCGAAGTACTGCCCGTGGGGCTGGGACGTGGTCTTTAATGGTTTAGACCAGTACCGGGAGCTTGGCCTAGACCTTTAGGGGTGTCAAGGGTGTATAAGAGGGGTCCCAGATGCCGTTATCGGACCGACACCTGAGTGCGGTCGACCGGTGCCGGGCAGACCGTGCCACCATGTGAGCCGCGACAGACGGAGGAGCCGGTGACGGCAGCAGCACAGCCAGAAGAGCAAGCCGCGGGCGAACCCGTGAGCGCCACGCGCACCGCGCGCGTCCCCAAGTACTACCGCCTCAAGCGGCACTTGATGGGCATGACCGAAACCCTGCCGCCGGGCACCCCGGTGCCGCCCGAGCGCACCCTGGCGGCGGAGTTCGACACCTCGCGCACCACCGTGCGCCAGGCCCTCCAGGAGCTGGTCGTCGAGGGCCGTCTGGAGCGCATCCAGGGCAAGGGCACCTTCGTCGCCAAGCCCAAGGTCTCCCAGGCGCTGCAACTCACCTCCTACACCGAGGACATGCGAGCCCAGGGCCTTGAGCCCACCTCACAGCTCCTGGACATCGGCTACATCACCGCCGACGACACTCTGGCCGGGCTGCTCGACATCGCCACCGGCGGACGGGTGCTGCGCATCGAGCGGCTGCGCCTGGCCAGCGGCGAGCCGATGGCGATCGAGACCACCCATCTGTCGGCCAAGCGCTTCCCCGCCCTGCGCCGTTCGCTGGTCAAGTACACCTCGCTCTACACGGCACTGGCCGAGGTGTACGACGTCCGGCTGGCCGAGGCCGAGGAGACCATCGAGACCTCGCTGGCCACGCCCCGCGAGGCCGGACTGCTCGGCACCGATGTGGGGCTGCCCATGCTGATGCTGTCCCGGCACTCGCTGGACGCCGCGGGCAGCCCGGTGGAGTGGGTGCGCTCGGTGTACCGCGGCGACCGGTACAAGTTCGTCGCGCGCCTCCAGCGCCCTCTCGACTAAGCGCCCTCTCCCCGGATTTCCCGGTCGTTACGTGGGTAACACCCGTCGTACAGGTGATCTAGGGGACGGACGCGCCGCATGGCTGAGACTGAGACAGCATCGCCCAGAGCCGGACGACGGCCGGGGATGACACCCACATCGATCGCGATCTGGACCGCCGTCGCGATCGCGGGCGGCCTCGGCTGGGCCATGCTCGCCCTCTCCCGCGGCGAGGAGGTGTCCGCCGCCTGGATGGTGGCCGCCGCGCTCGGCTCGTACGCCATCGGCTTCCGCTTCTACGCGAAGTTCATCCAGTACCGGGTACTCAAGGCCGACCGGACCCGCGCGACCCCGGCCGAACGCCTCACCGACGGCGTCGACTTCCACCCGACCGACCGCCGGGTGCTGCTCGGCCACCACTTCGCCGCCATCTCCGGCGCGGGACCGCTGGTCGGCCCGGTGCTGGCCGCGCAGATGGGCTATCTGCCCGGCACCATCTGGATCATCGTCGGCGTGATCTTCGCGGGCGCGGTGCAGGACATGGTGGTCCTGTTCTTCTCGACCCGCCGCGACGGCAAGTCGCTGGGCCGTATCGCCCGCGAGGAGATCGGCCCGATCGGCGGCATCGCGGGCCTGCTCGCGGTCTTCTCGATCATGATCATTCTGATCGCGGTGCTGTCGCTGGTGGTGCTCAACGCTCTGGCCGAGTCGCCCTGGGGCACCTTCTCGACCGCGCTGTCCATCCCGATCGCCCTGTTCATGGGCGTCTATCTGCGCTGGCTGCGGCCAGGCCGGGTCGCCGAGGTCTCCCTGCTCGGCGTCGGAATGCTGATGCTCGCCATCGTCGCGGGCCGCTGGGTGGCCGAGTCGAGCTGGGCGGGCGCCTTCACCCTCGACAAGTCGACCCTGGTGATCTGGCTGGTCGTCTACGGCTTCGTGGCCTCGGTGCTGCCGGTGTGGATGCTGCTCGCACCCCGCGACTATCTCTCCACCTTCATGAAGATCGGCACCATCGGCATGCTGGCGGTCGGCATCCTCGTCACGCTGCCCGGTATGAAGATGGACGCCGTCACCGACTTCGCGAGCCGTGGCGACGGACCGGTCTTCGCCGGTTCGCTCTTCCCGTTCGCCTTCATCACGATCGCCTGCGGCGCCCTCTCCGGCTTCCACGCCCTGATCTCCTCGGGCACCACCCCGAAGATGATCCAGAAGGAGACCCAGGTCCGCACCATCGGCTACGGCGGCATGCTGATGGAGTCGTCGGTCGCCGTCATGGCGATGATCACGGCCTGTGTCCTGGATCCCGGCCTGTACTTCGCGATGAACGCTCCGCCGAACATCATCGGCGCCGACCTCCAGGCCGTCTCGCAGACGATCTCCCAATGGGGCTTCAGCATCACACCCGACCAACTCGCCGAGGCCGCCCGGCAGGTGCACCTCAGCGAGGACGGCCTGCTGTCCCGCACCGGCGGCGCGCCCACCTTCGCGCTCGGCGTGGCCAGCATCTTCTCCGGCGTCATCGGCGGCTCCGGCATGATGGCCTTCTGGTATCACTTCGCGATCATGTTCGAGGTGCTGTTCATCCTCACCGCGATCGACTCCGGCACCCGCGTCGGCCGCTTCATGCTCCAGGAGGTCATCGGCAACACCCAGCCGCTGGTGAGCCGGGCACGGCGGGCCTCCTGGATGCCCGAAGGGCTGGGGCGCGCGCTGGGCAGGGCCGAGCCCGTACTCGGCAGGTTCCGCGACGTCGGCTGGCTGCCCGGCGTCTATCTCACCAGCGCCGCGGTGGTGCTGGCCTGGGGGTACTTCCTCTGGGTCGGCGTCCATGACCCGCTGGGCGGCATCAACCAGCTCTTCCCGATCTTCGGCATCTCCAACCAGCTGCTCGCCGCCGTCGCCCTCACCGTCTGCACGGTCCTGCTGGTCAAGTCCGGGCGGCTCAAGTGGGCCTGGGTGACCGGTGTCCCGCTCGTCTGGGACGCGGTCGTCACGCTCACCGCCAGCTGGCAGAAGGTGTTCTCGGACGACCCGCGGGTCGGCTTCTTCAGCCAGCGCTCGGCGACCCAGGAGAAGATCGACTCCGGGGAGTTCAGCGGCAAGGAGCTGGAAGACCTGGAGACGATCGTCACCAACACCACGGTCCAGGGCACCCTTTCGGCGGTGTTCGCCCTGCTGATCGTCGTCGTGATCGCCGACGCCGCGCGGGTCTGCGTGAAGGCCGTACGGAACCCGCGGTCGGCCGAGGTCAAGGAGGCCCCGTATGTGGAGTCCCGGCTGATCGCCCCGGACGGCCTGATCCCGACCAAGGAGGAGAAGGCCGAACTGGCGGCCGCCGGGCTCGGCCCCGGCGGCGGCATCCCCGAACAGCGCCGCCCTGACGCGTCGGAGCCCGCGCGGTGAGCGCGACGACCGAGGCGCGGGCCCGCGGGGCGCGGTCTCGCGGGGCGCGGGCCCGCGGCGCGCTGGCCCGGCTGTGGTGGTACGTCAGGGAGTTCACCGGCGAGAACGCCTACGACCGCTACGCCGAGCGGGCCCGCCGGGAGCATCCTCACGCGCCGGTGCTGTGCCGCGCCGAGTTCGAGCGGCGCCGCACCGACGGGCAGGGCGGCGATCCCCGCGAGGGCTTCCGCTGCTGCTGAGCGCCGTCCGGGCAGCGGGCCGTCGGTTCCCCGCACGGGAGACCGACGGCCCGTTGTCAGACCCGTACGGCACACTTCACTCCATGGACTTCGTGATCAGACCGGCGCGGGCCGAGGAGTACGAGGCGCTGGGCGAACTCACCGGCCAGGCCTATCTCCGCGGCGGCCACCTCGACTTGAACGACGACGACGGCTACCTGAACACCCTGCGCGACGTGGCCGGGCGCGCGGCGCGGGGCGAGGTACTGGTCGCCGTGGACCAGCAGGCCCCCGAAGGCGCGGCACCGCTCGGCGGGGTGACGTTCGTGCTGGCCGGAAGCCCGCTGGCGGACATCGCGCGCCCCGGCGAGGCCGAGTTCCGGATGCTCGCCGTGGACCCGGCGGCGCGCGGCCGCGGGGTGGGCGAGGCGCTGGTACGGGCCTGCCTGGCGCGGGCCGAGGCCGCGGGCTGCACCGGCATGGTGCTGTCCACCCAGCCCTCGATGCGCACGGCCCACCGGCTGTACGAGCGCCTCGGCTTCGCCCGCACCCCGGACCGCGACTGGGAGCCGATACCCGGCCTCACCCTGCACGCCTACGCCCTGACCTGGTAGCCCACGGACAAGCGCGTCAGAGCAGCCCGAGCACCAGCTTGACCGCGTGCTCGATGTCCGCCCACTCCTCGGGGTCGACGCGGCCCGCGAACTCCCCCAGGCGCTCGGGGTCGACAGCGGCCAGCTGCTCCACCAGGACCACCGTCGCCATGCCGTCCATGTCCAGTCGTGGGTGCAGGAGGCCGGGAGCGGCGCTGGTCGAGGTGGGCGCCACCACCAGCGTGGAGGTGTTGAGCGCCTCGGTCTGCAGGACGACGGCATAGCGCGCCCCGCGCCGCTCGTGGCCTACGGCGTCCTGTCGGTACTGCTCGCGTACGTAGGCCTCGTGGATGGCGAGCCGTATGCCTCTCACCTCCGCGACACAAGATGTGGGGGCGTCAGCATCCAGTGGACCCCACATGTATGCTCGTGCTCGCTGTCGCCGCAGGGGAATCCGGTGCAAGTCCGGAACTGTCCCGCAACGGTGTACTGGTGCCCTTTCGCGCGCCAGCCCAGTCCGATGACCTGCCGACAGCGCACCCGTGCCGACCGGTCCGGGTGCCGATACGTCCGGGCCTCGCGGAATGGGCTGGTGGACGCGGAGCGCGACGCACCCCGTACGGGCGGCGGGCGCACACCGCATCCCCGTCGCTCCCCCGCGGGCCCCGCACCGAGCGAGGGAGTGCCCCACCGTGACCATCGCGCCAGCCGATCCTGCCTCAAGGGCGACCGAGAGGGTCGCCGAACGGGTCGCCGAGCGGGTCGAAGACGCTCCGGGCACCGCGCTGCTGCGGACCCTGACCGACTTCACCGCCGACCTCCCCGACACCGATCCGGGCAAGGTGGCCGCCGCCGCGCTGCGCGGTCGGCACGCCGGATCGGACGAGGCCGAGCTGCGCGCGCTCGCCACCGACGCGGCCGCCGGTCTGATCGGCGACGACCCGGCGTACGCGCGCCTCGCGGCCAGGCTGCTGACGGTCACCATCGCCGAGGAGGCCGCGTCCCAGGGCGTCGCCAGCTTCTCGGACTCGGTCGCCACCGGTCATCGGGAGGGGCTGATCGCGGACCGTACGGCCGACTTCGTGCGCGCCCACGCGGCCCGCCTGGACGCGCTGATCGACACCGCCGCCGACGACCGCTTCGGCTACTTCGGGCTGCGGACCCTGCACAGCCGCTATCTGCTGCGCCACCCCGTCACCCGCCAGGTCATCGAGACCCCGCAGCACTTCCTGCTGCGGGTGGCCGCCGGGCTCGCCGAGGACGAGTCCGAGCGGGCCCTGGACGAGGTCGCCGCGCTGTACTCCCTGATGAGCAGGCTCGACTATCTGCCGTCCTCGCCGACCCTGTTCAACTCCGGCACCCGGCACCCCCAGATGTCCTCCTGCTATCTGCTGGACTCGCCGCTGGACGAGCTCGACTCGATCTACGACCGGTACCACCAGGTGGCGCGGCTCTCCAAGCACGCGGGCGGCATCGGACTGCCGTACTCCCGTGTCCGCTCGCGCGGTTCGCTGATCCGCGGCACCAACGGCCACTCCAACGGCATCGTGCCGTTCCTGCGCACCCTCGACTCCTCGGTGGCCGCGGTCAACCAGGGCGGCCGCCGCAAGGGCGCGGCCTGCGTCTACCTGGAGACCTGGCACGCGGACCTGGAGGAGTTCCTGGAGCTGCGCGACAACACCGGCGAGGAGGCTCGGCGCACCCACAACCTCAACCTGGCGCACTGGATCCCGGACGAGTTCATGCGCCGGGTCGAGGCGGGCGGCGACTGGTCGCTGTTCTCGCCCTCCGACGTGCCGGAGCTGGTCGACCTGTGGGGCGACGCGTTCGACGCCGCGTACCGCGCGGCCGAGGCCGCGGGCCTGGCGCAGAAGACCGTCCCGGCCCGCGATCTGTACGGCCGGATGATGCGCACCCTCGCGCAGACCGGCAACGGCTGGATGACCTTCAAGGACGCCGCCAACCGCACCGCCAACCAGACCGCCGAGCCCGGTCACACCGTCCACTCGTCGAACCTGTGCACCGAGATCCTGGAGGTGACGGACGACGGCGAGACGGCCGTGTGCAACCTGGGCTCGGTGAACCTGGGCGCGTTCGTCACCCGAGGGGCCGACGGGACGGGCGGCATCGACTGGGAGCGCCTGGACGCCACCGTCCGCACCGCCGTGACCTTCCTGGACCGGGTCGTCGACATCAACTTCTACCCGACCGAGCAGGCCTCACGCTCCAACGCCAAGTGGCGCCCGGTCGGCCTCGGCGCGATGGGCCTCCAGGACGTCTTCTTCCAGCTCCGTCTGCCCTTCGACTCCCCTGAGGCCAGGGCCCTGTCCACCCGGATCGCCGAGCGGATCATGCTCGCCGCGTACGAGGCGTCCGCCGACCTCGCCGAGCGCCACGGCCCCCTCCCGGCCTGGGAGAAGACCCGTACCGCGCGCGGCGTGCTGCACCCCGACCACTACGGCGTCCAGCAGCACTGGCCCGAGCGCTGGGCCGCGCTGCGGGAACGCGTCGCCGCCACCGGCATGCGGAACTCGCTGCTGCTGGCCATCGCGCCGACCGCGACCATCGCCTCCATCGCGGGCGTCTATGAGTGCATCGAGCCGCAGGTCTCCAACCTCTTCAAGCGCGAGACCCTCAGCGGCGAGTTCCTCCAGGTGAACGCGTATCTGGTGGAGGACCTCAAGCGGATCGGCGCCTGGGACGCGCGGACCCGCGAGGCGCTGCGCGAGGCGGGCGGCTCGGTGCAGGGCCTGGACTGGGTGCCCGACGAGATCCGGGCGCTGTACCGCACCGCCTGGGAGCTGCCGCAGCGCGCGCTGATCGACATGGCCGCGGCCCGTACGCCGTACCTGGACCAGTCGCAGTCGCTGAACCTGTTCCTGGAGACGCCGACCATCGGCAAGCTCAGCTCGATGTACGCGTACGCCTGGAAGCAGGGCCTGAAGACGACGTACTACCTGCGCTCCCGCCCGGCGACCCGGATCGCCCGCGCCGCGTCCGGCCAGACGGCGGCGACGGCCGCCACCCCCATCCCCGTACAGGCGGCGACGCCCGAACCCGACGCGGTCGCCTGCTCCCTGGAAAACCCCGAGTCCTGCGAGGCCTGCCAGTGACCACCCCCACAGCTGAGAAGAACCTGCTCGACCCCGGCTTCGAGCTGACCCTGCGCCCCATGCGCTACCCGGACTTCTACGAGCGCTACCGGGACGCCATCAAGAACACCTGGACCGTGGAGGAGGTCGACCTCCACTCCGACGTCGCCGACCTCGCCAAGCTCTCGCCCGGCGAGCAGCATCTGATCGGCCGCCTGGTCGCGTTCTTCGCGACCGGCGACTCGATCGTGGCGAACAACCTGGTGCTCACCCTCTACAAGCACATCAACTCCCCCGAGGCGCGCCTGTATCTGTCCCGGCAGCTGTTCGAGGAGGCCGTGCACGTCCAGTTCTATCTGACGCTGCTCGATACCTATCTGCCCGACCCGGACGACCGCGCCGCCGCGTTCGCGGCCGTCGAGAACATCCCGTCCATCCGCGAGAAGGCCGAGTTCTGCTTCAAGTGGATGGACTCGGTGGAGTCCATCGACCGCCTGGAGACCAAGGCCGACCGCCGCCGCTTCCTGCTGAACCTGATCTGCTTCGCGGCGTGCATCGAGGGGCTGTTCTTCTACGGGGCCTTCGCCTACGTCTACTGGTTCCGCTCCCGCGGGCTGCTGCACGGCCTGGCCACCGGCACCAACTGGGTGTTCCGGGACGAGACGATGCATATGAACTTCGCCTTCGAGGTCGTGGACACCGTCCGCAAGGAGGAGCCCGACCTCTTCGACGAGGAGCTCGGCCGGCAGATCACCGCCATGCTGCGGGAAGCCGTCGAGGCGGAGCTGCAGTTCGGGCGCGACCTGTGCGGCGAGGGGCTGCCGGGCATGAACACCGAGTCGATGCGGCAGTATCTGGAGTGCGTCGCGGACCAGCGACTGGCGCGGCTCGGTCTTGCTCCGGTGTTCGGCTCTCAGAACCCGTTCTCGTTCATGGAGCTTCAGGGCGTGCAGGAGCTGACGAACTTCTTCGAGCGCAGGCCGTCCGCGTACCAGGTCGCGGTGGAGGGCTCGGTGTCGTTCGACGACGACTTCTGAGACACCTGAGGCCTGAGACACGTGTGGGGCCCGCTTCCTGAGCGGACCCCACAGCGTGTGTCAGGCGTTCGGCACGGTCTCGTAGCGCGGTGTGCCCTCGGCCATCTGCTTCAGCGCGTCCTTGCGCTCGCGCTTGGAGAGCCGGTCGATGTACAGGTATCCGTACAGGTGGTCCGTCTCGTGCTGGAGGCAGCGGGCGAAGTAGCCGGTGCCGCGCACGGTGATCGGGTTGCCCTTCTCGTCCTGGCCGCGGACCACCGCGTAGTCGGGGCGGGCCAGCGAGGCGTACGCGGTGGGCACGGACAGACAGCCCTCGTTGGAGTCGTCCAGGGAGCGGCTCTCGGCCGGGAGCTCCTCCAGCACGGGGTTGCAGACGACGCCGGTGTGCCGCTTGCCCGCGTCGTCGGGGCAGTCGTAGACGAAGACCTTCAGGTCGACGCCGATCTGGTTGGCGGCCAGGCCCACGCCCTCCGCGGCGTGCTGGCTGGCGAACATGTCGTCGACCAGCTTGGCCAGCTCGTCGTCGAAGGCGGTGACGTCCTGGCACTCCTTGTGCAGTACGGGGTTGCCGACCACCGTGATCGGACGTGCCGCGCCACGCGCGCGATAGGCCTGCTCGCGCTCCTCGCAGTCCTCGGTGTCCACGACGAAGCCCTCGTCGTCGACGGGGAGTACTCCCGCGTTCTCAGCGAGCTGCTGTTCGGTGTCCTGCTGCGCCATGTCCGCCGTACGCCTTCCTCAACCAGACCTGTGGTGCGTACAGCCTAAGGCCAGCCGGGGCGGACGTCCGCCGCCGATCAGCAGACCTCCTCCAGATCACGCCAGTCCCTGGAGTCCGGGCTGTCCGCCACCCAGCCGTCCAGGAGGCCGCGCACCAGCCCCGGCGGGGCGGCCAGCCCGCACTCGCGCTCGGGCACCCACAGGGCGCCCGCCGTGCGGTGGCCGAGCGGTCCCGGATGGCCTGGCTCGCTGTGGTCGTGCGGGTCGAGGTGGTCGCCGTCGCCCTCGTCGCTGGGCATCCGGCTCTCAGAGCACATCCGGCACAGCAGCCGCACGGACGAGGACCAGTCCTCGGCCGCGAAGCCCGCGTCGGCGGCGAGCCGCTCCAGGGCGTCCCGGTCGTCCTCGGCAGCGGCCTCCAAGAGGACCACCCAGGTGGGCACCGGGGACGGCGCCCACAGCTCGATCTCGTCGAAGACGGGGTACGAGTGCCCGGCCTCGGTGGTGCGCTCGCCGTGCGGCACGCCGTCGTGCAGCACGACCTCGCCCCAGCGGCGTCCGGAGGACGGCAGCGGGATGGACAGCACCTCGATCCGGGCGGGGTCCAGCCTGCGACCCCACACCACCTCGGCCTCGCCCTCGGGCGACAGCCGTACGGCCGCGCTGCCCAGCTCCATGCCCAGGGGCTCCCCCGCGGCCGCCGCGCCGCCGGGAACCCGCAGGCCGTACGCCTGCCAGGCGCGCCTGGCCAGCGGCCAGTCCTGGAGGGCGGTGGCCGCGATGCCGACGTTCCACCAGTCGGGGGCGCCCGCCTCGCGGTCGAGCAGGGCGACCGCGCGCAGCCCGGCCGCCCGCGCCTGCTCCCAGTCGTGCCGGAACTTGTGCAGCAGGGCCAGGTTGAACCAGGACTCGGACAGCCACGGCTCAAGGTCCGCCGCGCGCGTCAGCAGCGCGCCCGCGTCCTCGTACCGGCCGTCCCCGATCAGCGTGAACGCCCGATCGGTGGCCTGCCGCCATGAGGTGGAGGGCCGGTGCCGTCCCTTACCGAAGATCCTCACGATTCCCGCCTGCCAGGTCTCTCACAACCAGTTCTGTTCGTTCGCGCGGCGCCGGGGCCGGTCCCCGGTCGCCCTGTACTCGCATCCAACCATGCCCAGTCGGACGGGCGCTCATTACCCATGGGTTACCCAGTGAGCACACGGGTCAGCCACCCCGCCAGCCGGGTCACGCCGCTCTGGCGAGTACCCGTGCCAATGATTCAACGACTTCGGGCTGGTAGTCGTGCCCGGTCGCCAGCCGCAGCCGCGCCAGGGCGGTCAGCGGGCCGCCGGGCCCGTCGCGGCGGGCCATCTCGTCGTACGCGTTCACCGCGCGGACGATCCGGGCGGTGAGCGGCTGCTCACGGTACGGGTCCGCCTGGCGTTCGACCACCACGGCGACGTCGGCGGGCACCCCGGTCTGCCGCACCACCGCACCGCCGAGCAGGGCGATCCGGCGCTGCTCGGCGGCGGGCAGGGGCGCGGTGGCGCCCGCCGGGACCGGGTCGAGCAGGGACAGCTGGCCGATGTCGTGCATCAGCGCCGCGTACTCCAGGACCGTCAGCTCGCGCTCGGTCAGGCCGAGATCCCGGCCGACGGCGCGGCTGAGCGCGGCGACCCTGCGGGCGTGGCCCGCCGGGGTGTATCCGGCGACCTCGGTGGACCGGGCGAGTGAGGCGATCGTCTGCCGGTACGTGGTGCGGACGGCCGCGTAGCGCCGGAAGGCGAACTGGGTGAGCAGCAGCGGCACACAGAACACGGGCAGTGCCCACAGCCCGACGACGGCGACCGCGAGGGCCATCACCGCGCCGGTCGCGCCGACCGCGGAGGCGATCCCGGTGAGGCCGCGCAGCGCGTCGCGGAGCAGCGGGCCGTACGGCCATCGGGTGCGGGCGTGCAGCAGGGCGGCGGCGAGTACGGCGTCGCACAGGGCGGTGAGGGCGAGCACCCCGACGATCCACAGCACGTAGTACGGTCCGTGGCCGACCGGCTCGCCTTGTGCGCCCTGTGCGCCCGCGTGGTAGAGCGGCTGGAAGCAGACCGCCGCGAAGCCGACGGTGAGCACCCGGCGGGCGATGTGGTCGAGCCCCGGCCCTCGGTCGCGGGCCAGGTGCGGCACCGATCCGGCCAGCGTCGCGGCGGTGACGACCGCGATGACCTGGGGCACGCCGTGCTGGCCGAGCAGGGCGTACGCGAGCGCTCCCGCGGCGCCGAGGGGCGCGGGTTCCCGGTCCCCGCCGTCCCCGCTCCGCCAGCGGGCGAGCTCCCCGACGGCGATCAGCAGCCCGAAGGCGAGCGCGCTGCCGCGCTGGTCGATGCCGTGCCAGAGCGTGTGGGCCAGGGCGAACGCGACCACCAGACCGGCGACGGCACACACGAGCACCACGGCGACGGGCGTACGGCGCCTCATCGCGCCGCGCCCGGATCGCGCCGGGGCGACGCGGGTAGGCCACGCGCGCGTGCGTCGCGCTCGGATGCGTCACGCGCGCGTGCGTCACGCTCGGGTGCGAGGGCTTCCCTCGCACGCGGGTTCGCACGCGGGTTCGCGGGCGGGGGCACGGGCGGGAGCGGGTCCGGAGCCGTGGCTCGCGGTGGTGGGACGTTCCTGCTCTGGTTCGGCGAGTCAGTGGGTCCGTCCGCCGTCACGGCCGGGTGCCACCCTTCCCCGGGCCCCACGCGGTCCAGGGCGCGCACCAGGGCCCGTACCATCCGCGGGTCGAACTGCCGTCCGGCGCAGCGCTTCAGCTCGGTGACCGCGTCGGCGGCCGGCCGCGCCCGGCGGTAGGAGCGGGTCGAGGTCATCGCGTCGAAGGCGTCGGCGACCGCGACCACGCGCGCGAACTCCGGGATGTCCCGCCCCGCCAGGCCGTACGGGTAGCCGCTGCCGTCGAGCCGCTCGTGGTGGTGCAGGATCGCCGCACGCGCCTCGCCCAGGAATCCGATGCCGCGCACCATCTCATGGCCGTACTCGGGGTGCAGTTCGATCACCCGGCGCTCCTCGGGGGTCAGCGGCCCGTCCTTTCTGAGCAGCCGGGTCGGCACGCCGAGTTTGCCCACGTCGTGCAGGATGCCCGCGAAGCGCAGCGCCCGCACGCGTTCGTCCGCCATGCCGAGTTCACGGGCGATCAACTCCGACGCGCGGCCCACGCGTTCGCTGTGGCCGCGGGTGTACTCGTCCTTGATGTCCACGGCCTGTACCAGGGCCCTGATGGTCGCCTGGTGTGCGGCGCGCTCGCGGTGGTACTGGGCGAAGACCCAGCAGGAGACGTACATCGGCAGCAGCACGAGCAGGGCGGCCGCGGGCCCGTAGGGGCTGGTCCACAGGACGGCTGTCATCAGTCCGGCGAGGCCGTGTACGGCGGTCGGGGCGAGCGAGCCGATGAGCTGGCCGCGCCAGGCCGCGCCCAGCGGCTGGCGGTCGGCCGTGGCCAGGATCGCGCCGTCCAGCGCGGCGAGCGCCAGGCAGAACGCCAGTGCCGACGCACCGGCGGGCAGCAGGGCGTGCGGGAAGTGCGGCACGGTCGGCGCGTCGGTGCTGAGCACGGTGCAGCCGTCCAGCGCGCGGTGCACGGCGGCGCCCGCCCAGCAGGCCAGGGCGAGCCGGGCGGCCCGCCACAGGCGGCGCGGGCCCGTGGGCGACCGCTCGACGGGGGCGAGAAGCGCACCGGGCACCGCGACCAGCGCGGCGGCCGCTGGCGGGAGCAGGAACACCCCGGCGAGCAGCAGGGGGACGAAGGCGCCGATGCCGTGGGGCGCGCGGTCCCCGAGGAAGCGGCGGCGTACCACCCGCTCGCAGCCCGCGTACAGCGCGGCGAGCAGTGCCACGGTCAGCCACGGAGTCGCGCGGGTGAACGCGGGCAGCGCGCAGCCGACGGCCCCCAGCGCGACGCACGCGATCAGGAGCCGGGCCGGCGGGGGAACGGACCGCACGCGCTCTCCTCCCCGTGACACCGGTGGGGGCACGCCTGGTGGCGTGTCCGGTCAGCATCCGGAGAATATTGCGGCGTCGTACGGCGCGTGTGGCCTACGCCGGATTCGCCCGGCTCCGCGGCCGTGGATTAGCACCTTCGGGTGACAGCCGGGCGGGGACGGCCCGGTGCCGACGGCTAGGTGGGTACGGCCCGGTGGGCACAGCCGAAGCGGCGCGCGGTCAGCCGAAGCGGCGTGCGGTCAGGCCTCGTTGCCCGCCGTCGGCAGTTCGGCCGAGGCCGTCAGGTCGTGGTCGGGCACCGCCTGACCCGAGCGGATCAGGTCGATCCGCCCCATGACCTTCGACCGCAGGTCGGCCGGGACGTCGTCATGCCCGCAGCAGCGCTTCACCAGCTTCTTGACCGCCTGTTCGAGACCGTACTTCTCCAGGCACGGAGAGCACTCCTCGAAGTGCGTCTCGAACTTGTTGCAGTCGCTGTCGGGCATCTCGTGGTCCAGGAACTCATAGAGATGGTCCAGGACCTCTGAGCAGTCCGTCTCGTGCGGCTCTCCGCAGCTCATGAGCCCGAGCCTTTCCGATCGTTCGACGACTCCACCGCGCCCGCCGGAACCAGCCCGCGCTCGCGCGCGTAGTCCTCGAGCATGCCGCGCAGCTGACGGCGGCCCCGGTGCAGCCGGGACATCACCGTACCGATGGGAGTTCCCATGATGTCCGCGATCTCCTTGTACGCAAAGCCCTCTACGTCCGCCAGATAGACCGCGATGCGGAACTCTTCGGGAATCGCCTGCAGCGCCGACTTCACGTCCGAGTCCGGCAGGTGGTCCAGCGCCTGCGACTCGGCGGAGCGCAGCCCCGTGGACATGTGCGACTCGGCGCGCGCGAGCTGCCAGTCCTCGATGTCTTCGGCGGCGCTGCGCTGGGGTTCGCGCTGCTTCTTGCGGTACGAGTTGATGAACGTGTTGGTGAGGATGCGGTACAGCCAGGCCTTGAGGTTGGTGCCCTCGCGGAACTGGTGGAAGGACGCGTACGCCTTGGCGTAGGTCTCCTGCACCAGGTCCTCGGCATCGGCCGGGTTGCGCGTCATGCGCAGGGCGGCCGAATACATCTGGTCGAGGAACTCGAGCGCGGTCCGCTCGAAGCGGGCGTTGCGCTCAGTAGCCGACTCGTGTGCCGTCTCTTCCACTCGGCCGTCGTCGGTCCCAGTGACCGGACCCACCTCCTCCAGCGATGTGGCGCGTCCGATACCGGACCCGCTCGAATCGGAGGATAGACGACGATCGTGCCCGCCCGCCGCTCGAATAGGGGTGGTCTTGGCCGCGGCCAGCATGGACATCTCCAGCTCAGCGGTGCTGGCGCGGCTGGGGCAGATGGTCGAACCCATGCGGCGGACTCCCTCTCCGAGTGTGTGTACCGACGTCCCGCACAACAGCGGTCGGCGCGCCGTCATTCCCGGAGACGCTCGATCCAGGCGGCGATCGCGCGGGTGATTCTCGCCACGGCCTCGTCCTGCCCGATGTCCGCCTTCTTGGGCACGGCGAACCCATGGTCGCCGTACGGGATCTCGACCAGGTCGTACGGGCCGTCGGGGAACTCCGCGGGCCTGCCGAAGGGGTCGTTGCCGCCCTGGACGACCAGCGTGGGCACACCGGCGTCGAGTAGCTCGTCGGCGCGGGACTTCTCGGGCTTGCCCGGAGGGTGCAGCGGGAAGCTCAGCGCGAGTACGGCACGGGCGCCCAGCTCGGTCGCGGTACGGCAGGCCACGCGCGCGCCGGCGCTGCGGCCTCCGGCGATCACCGGGAGTCCGGGGCGGGTCAGCGCGGGCCACAGGCCGCGCCAGCCCGTGTCCAGCGTCTTGGGCGCGGGCGCGACCTTCTTGCCCGCGACCCGCCAGGGCTGCTCCACCAGGGCGACGGTGACGCCTTGGGCGGGCAGTCCGGCGGCGATGGCGCGCAGGTCGCGGGCCTCGATGCCGCCGCCCGCGCCGTGGCCGAGTGCGAGGACAAGGTGGGGCTTTGCCGGGGTGTGCCAGGTGATGCGGGCGGTGCCCGCGTCGGTCTCGACGAGCTCGCGGTGTTCCTCGGACTCGCGGTGTTCTTTGTGTTCCTTGTGTTCCTTGTGTTCCTTGGGAGTCACGACGCCCATAGTGCCTCGCGCGCGTCGCGGCGGCGGAACGCCGGGACGGCGCGTCCGACGTCCGTCACCAGGGCCGCGCCCCGCGTCAGAAGAGCGTTCCCTCCTCCGGCCCGTCCAGTTCCTTCAGCAGCTCGGCCCCGTTGTTCCGTACGTTGCTGACCGCTGTCGAGACCGGGTAGGCCCGCATCAGCCCTTCCGGCGGCGGGGCGAGCAGCGGCAGCAGGTCGTCGACGGCGGTGCGCGCGGGGTCGAGCCAGGCGTCCCAGCGGTCCGGCGTCAGCATCAGCGGCATCCGGGGGTGGATGTCGGCGAGCGAGCGCGGTCCTTCGGCCGGGGCCACGCCGAGCGGACCGGTCTCCGCCTCCGTGGTGATCACGGAGCAGGTCACCCACCAGGCGCCCGGATGGTCGCCGGGCAGCGTGCCGTCCCGCCAGAACTCGTAGAGCCCGGCCATCGCGAAGACCGACCCGCCCGCCGGGGTCACGAAGTAGGGCTGCTTGCGCGGCCGCTTCTTCTTGCCCTCGACCTCCAGCTGGCGCTCCGCGTCCCCGGTGACCCACTCGTAGTAGCCGTCGGCCGGGAGGATGCAGCGGCGGGCGGTGAAGGCGCGCCGGTACGAGGGCTTCTCGTGCACGGTCTCCGCGCGGGCGTTGATCATCCGGGCGCCGCCGTCGGGCGTCTTGGCCCAGGAGGGGACGAGCCCCCACTTCAGCTTGCGCAGCTGCCGAACCGGGCGCGGGTCGTCGGCGTCTTTAAGAGGGCGGTCGAGGACGGCGTAGACCTCTTTGGTGGGCGCCACGTTCCAGTCCGGGGCGAGTTCCTCCTCCGGCTCCCACTTATCGATTTCAAAGATTCCCGCGAGATCCTCGGGCCGACGACTCGACGCATACCTACCGCACATGCGTGCCACACTGCCAGATCCCCTCACCCCTCTGGAGCCGATCCCCGCAATGGACAGCAACGCCATCGCCGCCGCGTCCCTGACCGACCTGTGGGACCGCGTCTTCGGCACCCAGCCCGCCCCGGAGCCGTGGCTGGTGTACCTCACGGGGGCCGCGGCCCTCGCCGTGGTGATCACCCGGTGGAGCTGGCGGATCGCCCGTAACGCCATCACCATCGCCCACGAGGGCGGCCACGGCCTGATAGCCCTGGTCACCGGACGCAGGCTGGAGGGCATCCGGCTGCACTCGGACACCAGCGGCCTGACCGTCAGCCGGGGCAGGCCCACCGGCGTCGGCATGATCCTCACCGCCGCGGCGGGCTACACCGCGCCCCCGCTGCTCGGCCTGGGCGGCGCGTGGCTGCTCGCGGCGCACCATGTCACGGCGCTGCTCTGGCTGGCGACGGCGCTGCTCGTCGTGCTGTTGGTGATGATCCGCAATGTCTACGGCGCGGTGACGGTGCTCCTGACCGGCGGCGTCTTCCTGCTGGTGTCCTGGCTCGCCGACGCCGATGTGCAGTCGGCGTTCGCGTACGCCGCGGTGTGGTTCCTGCTGCTGGGCGGTGTACGACCGGCCTTCGAGCTCCAGGCCAAGCGGCGACGCGGCGGGGCGGGGGACTCGGACGCGGACCAGTTGGCGCGCCTCACGCGGGTGCCCGCGGCACTCTGGCTCTTCTTCTTCCACGCGGTCTCGGTGTGCTCGCTGCTGGGCGGCGGGCGCTGGCTGCTCGGCTGGTGACAAGGGGCGCCCCGGACGCCGGCGCGCTGTTTCGACGGTGTTTCGCCGCTTTTGATCAAGATCCCCCTGTCAGTCCCACGCATTAAAGTGTGGGACATGACCGAGAACCCCGCGCACTCCGCCCTCTGGCCCGCCCCCCTCGCGAGCGGAGCCGTGCACGCGACGGTCCCCGTGCCCGGCTCGAAATCGGTCACCAACCGCGCCCTGGTCCTGGCGTCGCTCGCCGCCGAGCCGGGCTGGCTGCGCCGCCCGCTGCGCTCCCGCGACACCCTGCTGATGGCCGGGGCGCTGCGCGCGCTCGGCGTCGGCATCGAGGAGACCGTCTCCTCCAGCTCGTCCACAGCGGGGCGGCCGGACGGCGCGGGTTCCCCGGACGGCGCGGGCGAGGCCTGGCGGGTCATCCCGTCCGGGCTGCACGGCCCGGCGACCGTGGACGTCGGCAACGCCGGTACGGTCATGCGCTTCCTGCCGCCCGTGGCGACCCTCGCGGACGGCGACGTACGGTTCGACGGCGACCCCCGCTCGTACGAGCGCCCGCTGGGCGGCGTGATCGACGCGCTGCGCGGCCTGGGCGCCCGGATCGACGACGACGAGCGCGGCGCGCTGCCGATGACCGTGCGCGGCGGCGGTGCGCTGGAGGGCGGCCGGATCGAGATCGACGCCTCCTCGTCCTCGCAGTTCGTCTCCGCGCTGCTGCTGTCCGCCCCGCGCTTCAACCAGGGTGTCGAGGTGCGCCATGTAGGCGGCCGCCTGCCGTCGATGCCGCACATCCGGATGACGGTCGACATGCTGCGCGCGGTCGGCGCCCAGGTCGACTCGCCGGAGTCCGGCGGCGAGCCCGACGTCTGGCGGGTCACCCCCGGCGCGCTGCTCGGCCGTGACCTGGTCATCGAGCCGGATCTGTCCAACGCCCAGCCGTTCCTCGCCGCCGCCCTGGTCACCGGCGGCCGGGTCACCATCCCGGACTGGCCGGAGCGCACCACACAGCCCGGTGACGCGCTGCGCGAGATCTTCACCGAGATGGGCGGCTCCTGCGAGCTGACCGAGCGGGGACTGACGTTCACCGGCTCCGGCGCGATCCACGGCATCGACGTGGACCTGGGCGAGGTGGGCGAGCTGACTCCGGGCATCGCGGCGGTGGCGGCGCTCGCCGACTCCCCCTCCACGCTGCGCGGGGTCGCGCACCTCAGGCTGCACGAGACCGACCGCCTGGCCGCGCTCACCAAGGAGATCAACGAACTCGGCGGCGATGTCACCGAGACCGCCGACGGCCTGCGCATCCGCCCGCGCCGACTGCACGGCGGGGTGTTCCACACCTACGACGACCACCGTATGGCCACCGCGGGCGCGATCATCGGCCTGACGGTCAAGGACGTACAGATCGAGAACGTCGCCACGACGGCGAAGACCCTCCCGGACTTCCCCGGCCTCTGGACGGACATGCTCGGAGCCCGGAGCAACTGACGCCATGCGCCGCTACGGCAAGAACCCCGACGAGGACGACATCCGGGTCCGCCCCAACCGCAAGGGCAACCGGCCGCGTACGAACATCAGGCCCAAGCACGAGGACGCGGCGGACGGCATGGTCCTCACCGTGGACCGGGGGCGGCTGACATGTCTCGTCGAGGACCGTGTCGTCATGGCGATGAAGGCGCGTGAGCTGGGCCGCAAGGCCGCGGTCGTGGGCGACCGGGTCGCGCTCGTCGGCGATCTGTCCGGCAAGAAGGACACCCTGGCGCGGATCGTCCGCATCGGGGAGCGCTCATCGGTGCTGCGCCGCACGGCCGACGACGACGACCCGTACGAGCGGGTGGTCGTCGCCAACGCCGATCAGCTGGCGATCGTCACCGCGCTCGCCGACCCCCAGCCGCGGCCGCGGCTGATCGACCGCTGCCTGGTCGCGGCGTACGACGCCGGTCTTGAGCCGCTGCTGATCCTCACCAAGTGCGACCTGGCCCCGGCGGACGAGCTCCTGGAGGCGTATGGCGCGCTCGGCGTCCCGTACGCCGTGACCAGCCGCGAGGAACTGGCCAGCGGCGATGCGGCGCTGCGGGTGCGCGAGCTGCTCGACGGCCATGTCACGGCGTTCGTCGGCCACTCGGGCGTCGGCAAGACGACGCTGGTGAACGCGCTGGTGCCAGAGGACAGGCGGCGCAGCACGGGGCATGTGAACGCCGTGACGGGCCGAGGTCGGCACACGACCACATCGGCGCTGGCCCTTCCGCTGTCGGACGGCGAGGGCTGGGTGATCGACACGCCCGGCGTGCGGTCCTTCGGGCTGCACCATGTCGATCCGTCTCGGGTGATCCACGCCTTCCCCGACCTGGAGCCGGGCAGCGCGGGGTGCCCGCGCGCGTGCAGCCACGACGAGCCGGACTGCGCGCTGGACGCCTGGGTCGCCGACGGCCACGCCGATCCGGCGCGGCTGTACTCGCTGCGCAGACTGCTGGCCACCAGGGAGCGGCGCGAAGGCGACTGATCCGAGGGCGATTGATCGGTGTTTACGCTCGAACACCTCCGGTAAGTGCATAATCTCAACGGAAGATCCAGGGGAACTGACGGAGGCACACACCATGGCGTGGCTGCTGGTCATTGTCGCCGGACTCCTGGAGACGGGATTCGCGGTGTGCCTGAAGCTCTCGCACGGCTTCACCCGGCTGTGGCCCACGATCTCCTTCGCGGCCTTCGCGCTGAGCAGCTTCGGGCTGTTGACCCTCGCCCTGAAGCGGCTGGACGTCGGTCCGGCGTACGCGGTGTGGACGGGCATCGGCGCCGCGGGCACGGCGGTCTACGGCATGGTCTTCCTCGGTGATGTGGTGTCCACGCTGAAGCTGGTCTCGATCACGCTGGTCATCGTCGGCGTGATCGGACTCCAGCTCTCGGGCGGCGCGCACTGAGGCGCGGAGGACGCGTATCGCGTGTGTCGCGCATATCGCGTGTGTCGCGCGCGTAGGAGGCTTTGGGCCGGGCGGCTACGGCGTACGGAGCAGGTCCCCGACGAGGCGGGCGGCGTCGGATTCCGCCGGGACCAGCACGCAGGACAGCGCGACCCGCATCGCCAGTTCGCAGGTCCGCGCCAGCGCGTCCGTGGCGGCCCGGTCCGCTCCCGGTGCGGCGAGCGCGGCCACCGCGCGGTCCCGTACCAGGGCCATCAGCTCGCCCGGCGCCGGAAGCGCGCCGTCCGCGCGCCGCTGCGCGGGGACGGCGGAGCCGGAGGGCGCGGCGGCGAGCGTCGGCGCGGGCAGTCGCGGGCCCCAGCAGCCGGTGAGCACCGCGTGGACCAGGGCGTTGTCGCGGCCCTGGGTCGCCGTCCACTGTGCCGCGGCGGGCAGGCCGCCGGCGGCGAGCGCCCGGTCGAGCCCGGCCAGATAGCCGTCGGTCTCGCGCCGCACCAGCGCCCTGGCCAGCCCGTCCTTGCTGCCGAACTCGTTGTACAGGGTCTGCCGGGAGACCCCGGCCACGGCGGCGACGTCGACCATCCGCACCGCGTCCCAGGGGCGGTGCCGCAGGGCGGTGTACGCCGCGTTCAGTAAGGCTTCGCGCGCTGCGGGCATCATCGCCTCCCAGCCGATCGGCTCCGCGGCCAGCGGCTCGGTGCCAGAGTTGACGCACGCGGCGGCGCTGTCAAGAGCCACGGCAGACCGAACACCTGCCGAACGAGCGCCGAACACGTGCGGGGCCGTGTGGCGAGTACAGGGCCGTGTGGCTGGTGCGGTCGGCGCTCGATACTGTTCGGCCATGTCCGACTACCACGATGACCTCCGCCTCGCCCATGTGCTGGCCGACGCCGCCGACCACGCGACCATGGAACGCTTCCGGGCGCTGGACCTGAAGGTCGAGACCAAGCCGGACATGACACCGGTGAGCGAGGCCGACAAGGGCGCCGAGGAACTGATCCGCGGACAGCTCCAGCGTGCCAGGCCGCGGGACGCGATCCTGGGCGAGGAGTTCGGGATCGAGGGCACCGGGCCGCGCCGCTGGGTGATCGACCCGATCGACGGCACCAAGAACTACGTACGCGGCGTCCCGGTCTGGGCGACGCTGATCTCGCTGATGGAGGCGGGCGAGGGCGGCTACCAGCCGGTGGTGGGCGTGGTCTCCGCTCCGGCGCTCGGCCGCCGCTGGTGGGCGGCGAAGGGCGCGGGCGCGTACACCGGCCGCAGTCTGACGGCCGCGACCCGGCTTCAGGTCTCGCGGGTGTCCCAGCTCGCTGACGCCTCGTTCGCGTACTCCTCGCTGAGCGGCTGGGAGGAGCAGGGGCGGCTGGACGGCTTCCTGGACCTGACGCGCGCGTGCTGGCGCACCCGTGGCTACGGCGACTTCTGGCCGTACATGATGGTCGCCGAGGGCTCGGTGGACATCTGCGCCGAACCGGAGCTCTCGCTCTGGGACATGGCGGCGAACGCGATCATCGTGACCGAGGCGGGCGGCGCCTTCACCGGCCTGGACGGCGCGCCGGGACCGCACAGCGGAAACGCCGCCGCCTCCAACGGGCGGCTCCACGAGGAACTGCTCGGCTATCTCAACCAGCGCTACTGAGCGTCAGAGGGGCAGGGGGTACCGGGGCGTATCGCGTCGGTGGGGCCCACTTGTTGGCGTTCCGTTTCCCTGCCACTCTGAGAGCGACCCCACTTGTGAACTTGTGAATCCATTCTCTAGGGGTCTGAGAGGTGGATTCACCAAGGAGGTGGCTTCAGCCCATGCTCGTCCGTGACGCCATGAGCACCCTGGTCCTGACCGTCGGCCCCGACCACACCCTCCGACAGGCCGCCCGGCTGATGTCCGCGCGCCGGGTCGGCGCCGCGGTCGTCCTCGACACCGACGCCAGTGCGCTCGGCATTCTCACCGAGCGCGATGTCCTCAACTCCATCGGCGCGGGCCAGGACCCCGACCTGGAGACAGCAGGCACGCACACCACGACCGACGTCGTCTTCGCCACCCCGGCGTGGACCCTGGAGGAGGCCGCGGAGGCCATGACACACGGAGGGTTCCGGCATCTGATCGTGCTGGACGACCGGGAGCCAGTGGGGATCGTGTCGGTACGCGACATCATCCGCTGCTGGACGCCCAGCCGTCGGCACCACTCGGCGACACTCGCGACGAGCTGAACGCGACGGCACCCAGGGGGATCAGCTCCACCCCCCCCCTGGGCGCCGTCTAGTACGGTCACGGAACCGCGCGGGTCAGCCGCGCAGAGCGGTCACCGCGGCCTCGAGACGCTTGCCGAAGTCGCCGTCCGCCCGGCGGAAGTTGTCGATCGCGCGCTCGGCGATGTCGTCGCGGGAGACGCCCGCGATGTTCTGCGCGAGGTTCTCGATCAGGCGCGCCTTCTCGTCATCGGACATCAGCCGGTAGAGGTCGCCCGCCTGGACGAAGTCGTCGTCCTCCGCGTGACGGGGCGCCTCATGGGCGCCCGTGCCGCCGGTGACGTCGACCGGCTGCCACAGCGGACGGCCGGTCTGGGCCGGGCCGCCGAAGCTGTTCGGCTCGTAGTTCTTCGCGCCCTTGTGGCGGCCGTCGTACAGGTAGCCGTCACGGGAGTTGGTGCGCGCCTCGGTAGCGTGCGGGCGGTTCACCGGCAGATGGTCGGCGTTGATGCCGACGCGGTAGCGGTGGGCGTCGCCGTACGCGAACAGGCGGCCCTGGAGCATCTTGTCCGGGGACGGGCCGATGCCCGGCACGAAGTGCGCGGGGCTGAAGATCGACTGCTCGACCTCGGCGAAGATGTTCTCCGGGTTGCGGTTGAGCTCCAGCTTGCCGATCTCGATCGGCGGGTAGTCCGCGTGCGGCCACACCTTGGTGAGGTCGAACGGGTTGAAGCGGTAGGCGGCCGCGTCGGCGGCGGGCATGATCTGGACCTGCACGGTCCAGCTCGGGAAGTCGCCGCGCTCGATCGCCTCGCGCAGGTCACGCTGGTGGCTGTCCGGGTCCTCACCGGCCAGCTTGGCGGCCTCGGCCGCGGTGAGGTTCTTGATGCCCTGGTCGGTCTTGAAGTGGTACTTGACCCAGAAGACCTCACCCGCCTCGTTGTTCCACTGATAGGTGTGCGAGCCGTAGCCGTTCATGTGGCGCAGCGTGGCCGGGATGCCGCGGTCGCCGAACAGCCAGGTCACCTGGTGGGTGGACTCGGGGCTCAGACCCCAGAAGTCCCATACGTTGTCCGCCTCCTGGGAGCCGGTGTACGGGTCGCGCTTCTGGGTGTGGATGAAGTCCGGGAACTTGATGGCGTCCTTGATGAAGAACACCGGGGTGTTGTTCCCGACGAGGTCGTAGTTGCCTTCCTCGGTGTAGAACTTCAGCGCGAAGCCGCGCGGGTCGCGCACCGCGTCCGCCGAGCCGAGGCTGCCCGCGACGGTGGAGAAGCGCAGGAACGTCTCGGTCCGCTTGCCGACCTCGGAGAGGAACTTGGCGCGGGTCCACTGCGAGACGTCGCGGGTCAGCGTGAAGGTGCCGTACGCACCGGCGCCGCGCGCGTGCACGATGCGCTCCGGGATGCGCTCGCGGTTGAAGTGCGCGAGCTTCTCCAGCAGCGACTGGTCCTGGACCAGGACGGGGCCGCCGACGCCCGCGCTCTCGCTGTTCTGGTTGTCGGCGACCGGCGCTCCGGCCTCCGTGGTGAGCGGTCCCTGCGTCACGTGCGCCTCCTGCGTGCTCTGGTGCTCTGCTGCTCCGTACAGAACCTGTCCCTTGGCTAATGCCAGCCTCGATCCTACAATGGACATTATCTAAGTCAAGTAAGCATCCAGACTCACACCTGTTCGGGACTTAGGTCCCTTGACTGCTAGGCTGGCCCCTATGAGTGACCTGTTGGAACGACTGCGCGGACGCGGCTGGCGGATGACCGCCCAGCGGCGTGTGGTGGCCGAGGTCCTCGACGGCGACCACGTCCATCTGACGGCCGACGAGGTGCACGCGCGCGCTGTGGCACGACTGCCCGAGATCTCCCGAGCGACCGTCTACAACACGCTGGGCGAGCTGGTCACGCTGGGTGAAGTACTCGAGGTGTCGACCGACCGCCGGGCCAAGCGCTACGACCCGAACGCGCACCGGCCACACCACCATCTGGTCTGCGCCCAGTGCGGCGCGATCCGGGACGTGCACCCGGCGGGCGACCCGCTGTCCGACCTGCCGACGTCGGAGCGCTTCGGCTTCACGGTCTCGGGTGTCGAGGTCACCTACCGCGGCGTCTGCCCGAACTGCGCCGCCGCCTGAGCCATGACGAAGCCCCCGCGCCGATGGGCGCGGGGGCTTCTCGCGTACGCATGCGCGCGTACGCGGTACGACCAAGGCCCGGACTCTCTGGCGAGAATCCGGGCCTTGGCCTTCAGTAGCGGGGACAGGATTTGAACCTGCGACCTCTGGGTTATGAGCCCAGCGAGCTACCGAGCTGCTCCACCCCGCGTCGGTGAACACCACCTTACGCGAGGGCCCCGACCAGCGCAAATCGCTTCGGGACCGGTCCGGACGGCCTGGGCTGCGGCCCGGACGGCGGCCTGGCCCGTGCCTCTTTGACGGCGGCCTGGCCTGGCCTCGCCGTGGGCGCTACGCCGTCAGCTCCTGCTGGAGCGCCTCGCTCAGCCGGGCCGCGCGCTCGGTGACCTCCGCCGGGCCGAGGTCGACGGCGCGGTCGCACCAGCGCTGCCCCTCGGCCAGCTCGCCGCGGCGCGCGCAGAGCAGCGCGAGGCGGAGCGCCGCCCGCCCGTGCCCGGCGTCGGCCGCGCGGGTCCACCACAGCAGCGCCTCCGGCTCGCTGCCCTCACGGGCCAGCAGCAGGCCGAGGTTGAAGGCGCCGTTGCGGCTGCCCGCCTCGGCGGCCACGCGGTACCAGCGGGCCGCGTCGACCACGTCGCCGCGCGCGGCCGCGAGCATGCCGACCCGGACCTGGGCGCGCCGGTGGCCCTGCTCGGCGGCGCGCTCGTACCACGCCTCGCACTCCGACTTCTCGGTGACCGCCTCGCCGAGCACGTCCGGCTGCGGATGGCGGTCGAGCAGCGTGCCGAGGCGGTACGCGGCCTCGGGGCTGCCGCCGCCCGCGGCGCACCGCAGATGGCGTTCGGCGCCCCGCCGGTCGCCCTCGCGGAGCCTGGCGATGCCGACCTGGAGGGCGGCCTCGGTGTGCCCCGCCGTGGCGGCCCGCTCGTACCAGCGCAGCGCGGAGCCCTCCTCGCCGCGGCCCGCGTGCAGGATGCCGAGGTTGAACGCGGCGTCCACGCTGCCCGCTTCGGCGGCCTTGGAGAACCAGGGCTCCGCGCCCGCCGTGTCGCCGACCTGGAGCAGCAGGACGGCCAGCGCGTTGGCCGCCTCGCGGTGGCCCGCGTAGGCGGCGCGGCGATACCACTGCTCGGCCTGGGCGGCCCGGCCTTGTCCGGCGCAGAGCAGCGCGAGGTTGTACGCGCCGTTCACGTCGCCCGCGTCCATGGCCACGCGGTACCAGCGCTCGGCGGACTGCGGCTCGCCGCGCTCGGCGTGCAGCGCGCCGAGCGCGTTGGCCGCGTTGCCGTCGCCGTCCTTGGCGGCCTTGAGCCACCACACGGACGCGCTCTCCTCGTCGCCCGCGTCGCGCAGCAGGAAGCCCAGCGCGCAGGCGGCGCGCGACTCGCCGTCCCTGGCCGCCGACAGGTACCAGCGCCCGGCCTCCTTGAGTTCGCCGCGCCGCTCCAGGATCGCGCCGAGGTACAGGGCGGCCCGCCGGTGCCCGCGCGCGGCGGCCTGGCGATACCACTGCTCGATCTCCTCGGCGAGCGTGAGCCCAGCAGCGGAGGGCGCACCACCGCCCCCCACGACGTGAGCCCCCGTGCCCGTCCCCCGCGGGGCCGCCGCCCCGCGCGGCCCAGCGCCCGTCCGGTACGGGTCCGTGCCCGTCCGGTACGGGTCCGTGCCCGCCCCGCACGAACCAGCGGCCGTCCCATACACCCCGGCGTCCGTCCCATACACCCCGGCGTCCGTACCGTGCGGGCCCGTGGCCGCCCCATGCGGCCCGACAGCCGCCCCGTGCGGGTCGGTGTCCGTCCCGCGCGAGCCGGGGGGCGTCCCATACGACCCGGCACCCGTCCCGTGCGGGTCCGTGACCACTCCGTACGGCCCGGCGGCCGCCCCGTGCGAACCCGCCGCCGCCCCGCGCGGCCCGGCGCCCGTCCCGCGCGAGCCCGACACCGCCCCACGCGACCCGGCGGCCGTCCCATGCGAGCCCGCGGCCGCCCCATGCGGCACCGCAGCCGTCCCGCGTGCGCCGGGGGACGTCCTCTCGGGTGTGGCTGTACCGGTCTCCGCGGGGTCGGGTGCGGTCGGGGGCTCCCCGGCCGCCGCGTCCGGCGTGCCGTCGGCGCCGATCACCACCTGCGCGGTACGCAGCAGTTCCGCGCCGAAGACGACCGCGCGCCCCGTGGCGCGGTCCGGCACGCCGC